>ONSL01000084.1 GCA_900320505.1 uncultured Eubacteriales bacterium | reverse complement strand
AATAAAAGAAGTAGTAAAACGAGATGATGAATATACAAAACAAGTTATAAGAGATTATTTTACAAAGAGATATCCAAAAGAAAATTTAAGATTTGATTTTTTAGACGAAGAAATAGTTAATGAAGTTTTAGAGTTAGGAATAGCAGAATATCAAAGGAGACAAGCCTTAGGAGGTGTTTTAAGTGAAAGAAAATAGTATAGAAGAAGACATATTAAATATAGATGTAATGAGTTAAATGAAATATGTTCAGGCAGTCAGTGTTATGGCAGTAGAAATGTGGCTTATTCAATGAAACGCATTTTATCAGATTATAAAAGAGTATTAAAAGAGAATGAAGAATTAAAAAATCAAGAAGCAACACAAAGGAAAATAAATGAATTATTAGTACAAAGATATTCAAATTCAATTTCACTTCAAAAAATAAAAGACAAGATAGAAGAATATAAAAACATGTTAAAAACATGTAATAAAGCAAAAGATATAGACAGAATAAAAGCAATTAATGAGAGAATATTAGAGTTACAAGAACTAATAGAAGAAAGGAATTAAGATATATGAATGAAGAAGAAATAATAAAAAGATTAAAAAATATAATAGAGACGAATAAAAGCTTCTTAGATTGTGATATACAAGAAAACAGCAATATATATAAAGATATACAAGGTTTATTAGACCTATATCAACAGGAAAAAGAAAAGAATAAATTATTGATAGACGGTAAATTTAGAGAAGTAGCAGATAAAAATTCATATATAAAAGACAATTATATTAGCAAAGATAAAATAAAAGAATTAAGAGAAATAGACAACATAGATTTAATACAATTTAAAATTAGAGAACTATTAGAAGAAAGGAATTAAGATATATGAAAGCAGATGAAATGTTTAAAAAATTAGGATATGAAAAATGCAGTGCAATTGATGATGAAGAATACATCACATTTAGTAGAAGGACAGAAAGATATATTAAATATATTGTTTTTGATAAAATAGAAAAATCTATAAAATCTTGGAAATGCTGTCATTGCTGTAATACTATTAAAGATCAAGCTATTAATATGCAGGAATTACAAGCAATAAATAAGAAAGTGGAGGAATTAGGATGGAAATAAAAGAAAAAGGTTTAGATTTAAAATTAAATAAAGGACGTGCAGTATGTTTTGATTTTGATGGTGTAATACATAAATATTCAAAAGGTTGGCAAGATGGAAGCATATATGATGAATATAATAAGGAAGTATTAGACTTAATGTTATTATTACAAAAATTAGAAATACCAATATTTATATGCTCTACAAGAGAACCAATACAAATAATAAATTGGTGGAATAAACAAGGATTTTGGTGTGATGCAATAAGTATAAGTAATGACAAAACATTTTGGAATGATTTGAAATATATAGGTGTAACAAATAGAAAATTACCAGCACAATTATATATAGATGATAGAGCATATAAATATACTGGACAAACAGTAAAACAGTTTATATTAGATAATTCAAAGGAGGACTAACATATGACAAAAGAACAAGAAGAAGCAATAGAAATAGTACAAAGCCTTATAAATCAAACAAAAGAAAATGTAAAAAATAATATTGAAAACTTAAGTGAAAATAAAATTACTAATAGAATATTAGGATATAGAGCATTAGAAACATTATTAGACTTATACTATAAAGAAAAAGAAAAGAATAAAGAATTAACAGAAACATATAAAAGTGAAAAGAAAATGAAAACTGAATATGTAAAGCTTTATCAAGATTTATTATTGAAAGAAAATGTTATTCCAATTCAAAAAGTAAAAGATATAATAGACAGAATTGATTATGATATAAAAAAGACTAAAGAAATAATATCGAATAACCGAAGAGATTATCAAAGAAATGATTATCAAATAGTAAGATTAAAAGCAATGAACACAAAATCTTTAGATATAAAAAAGAGATTACAAAAATTACTGGAAAGTGAGGAATAAATAAATGAAAAAGAAAATAAAATTACTTGATATTATAAATATGATATCAGAGGATAAATTAAAAGATAAAACTAGAATAAAATTTAATAATGACATATATACTTTTGATAAATTTACAAATTCTTTTTATGATGATGAAGATAATAATTTGTGTGATGATTATAATATTTTAATATTTCTAAATGACGACATTGATATAGAAGCACCAAACCAAGAAGTATTAACAAAAAAAGAAAAAGAATATTTAGGTTCAGTGCTAAAACCTTTCAGAGATAAATTTAAATTAATAAAAAAACAAGTAGTTATAGGTGAGGCTAATGAATATCTTGTTATAGTTTTATCTGATGATATTTTTTCTTTACCAAATTTCAAAAGAAATACAATGTATAAAAGAATGAAATTAAATAAAGAATATAATTTAAAAGATTTAGGA
>ONSL01000010.1 GCA_900320505.1 uncultured Eubacteriales bacterium | reverse complement strand
CCTTTCAATATTTTTTCCAATTATATTGTAACTCGACTAAATGTCTTTTTCTATACTATTTTTATCACCACCAACACTATTTATTGTACAACCAAAAAAATTTGACTTTACATTTTTTTCTTTTTGTCTTGTACTTAAGTTTGTTTTATGCTATCATTTTAATTAGAATAGAGAGGCTAGAAGATGACATATAAATTTGTTTATGACGTTCCATACGTCAAAGTTCTTTTAAAGTATTTGCTTATCCCTGTACTTGTAATACTTCTTGTAGGTCTTATAATACTTTATCGTATTAATAAAAAATATAAAGATCATAATGATCCAAATTATAAGTATAAGCTAAATATGATATCATTATATATATCAATTGCAATAACTGCTTTTTTCCTTGCAATTTTGATTGGTTTTGCACTTGCTTTAAGGCTTCAGATGAAAGCACTTAACTTTAATTCAGTAATATGCTTTTGCGTAATGCTTGCACCAATTTTCCCATGTATATATTTAATTTATCTTCTTGTAAAACTAATAAAACTTATTAAAAATAAGCCAAAAGCTAAGAAAAAGAAAGCTATTGAAACATCACCTGAAGATGTTGAAATATTATCATCTGATACTGATATTGAAACAAATAATGTTAAAAATGAAAATGAAGACATTGATATTATAGATGCTAGAGAAAGTGATTTAATCACTGAAGAAAAAGAAGAAAATATTAAGAAAAAGGAAACACCAACAATAGTAATTGATGAATCTACAAGTGATGGGGTATCTGAAATGCTTTCAGATGAAGAGGGTAGTGAAAATGAAAAACAATAAGTTAGCAATAATATTAGTGGTAATAGTTGCATTATTCATCATAATACTTGCAACAATTACAAATTTAAATAAAGATAAAAAAGAAGAAAAGAAAGCACAAGTCCTTAATTGTGAAAAGCTAGCAAGAGACAATTATACTATAAAATATACAATTGACTATAGTAAAGAAAAAGCAAATTTATCCTATACAGATAATAAGAAGCTAAGAGATTCATCTAATTATTCTGAGACTAAAGAAGAAATAGATAATTATTCAAAACTTGATGGAATAGGCTATAAATATGTCGACGACACTATAACTATTACAATTGATAAAAATACTTTAAATAAAAATAAGAAAAATCAAAATGTAAAAAGACTTTTTGAAGATTATAATAAGTTAAAAAAATATCTAGAAAATAAAGAATTTGAGTGTAATTAATACTCAGATTTTTTTATAAATTATTGTTTGAACATATGAAGTATGATAAAATATTTAATATAAAATAGGAAGGTATTTGTGATGAAAGAAAAAGATAATAAAAAGAAAATTTTATTGATAGTAGTTGCTCTAATCATACTTATAGTGCTTATAGCTGGTGTAACATATGCCGTATTTACATACTCTAAAGAAGGTGAAAAAGTAAATAGCATTTCAACTGGTACTGTTACAATGACTTACAATGAGGGTGAAAATGGTGTAAGCATTACTGATGCACTACCAATGGAAGATTGTACTGGAGAAAAATTGCTCAGTGAAGAAGAAGTATTTAATTTTACAACAAGTATTAATATGAAAGGCAATTTTGAGATTAGTTATGAAGTAACTGCATCAAAAGATGCATCATCAACTCTTGAAGATAATGGTATAAGAATATATCTTGAAAAATCAGAAGATAAAGGAGCATATAGTAAAGTATTTGGTCCATATGGATATACACCTATTGGTGAAACTGATGAATTTGGTGCAGGAGCAAACGAAATGATACTTGATGTTGGAACAGTTAATAAAACAACAGAATATTCATATAAATTAAGAATGTGGGTATCAAATGACTATAAAACAAATGATGTATCTAAATCATATACAGTAAAAATAAATGTATATGGTAAAGATGGAGCAGTAGACTTATCTAAATATAATAGAAGTAATCTTTTGAATAGTAATGTAAATTGTACCAATAATAATTAATTTGTAACTCTTTTAAAATAGCGATTTCTTGCTATTTTTTTCTTTTAATATATGATATACTTATTTAGACGGGAGAGTTGATTATGAAAGTTCTTTTATATGCTGAAGGATTAAAAACTATAGGAAAGAGTGGCTTAGGTCATGCTATTAAACATCAGATGGCTGCACTAGAAAAAGAAAACATACCTTATACTTTAGATCCTAAATGCACAGACTACGATATACTTCATATTAATACTTATTTTGCAAAATCATTTTTTATGTTTAGAAAAGCTAAAAAGATGGGTAAGAAGATAGTATATCATGCACATTCAACAGAGGAAGATTATAGAGATGGTTTTATTTTAGGACATGCTACTTCTAAAATATTTAAATGGTGGATATGTTATTGTTACAAGCATGGTGATGTTATAATTACACCAACACCATACAGTAAAAAAATACTAGAAGGATATGATGCACTAAAAGGTAAAAAGATATATGCAATCTCTAATGGAATTGATCTTGACTTATTTAAGAAAAATAAAGATGATAGAAAAAATTTCTTAAAAAGATATGGATATAAGTCTAGCAACAAAATTATTATTGGTATTGGACTTTATATTAGAAGAAAGGGAATTGTAGATTTTGTAGAACTTGCAAAACGTCTTCCACAATATGAGTTTATTTGGTTTGGTGAAAGTCCTTTATCAGTTGCAACTTCAGATGTTAAAAAAGCAGTTAAAACTGAACTTCCTAATCTTAAGTTTGCTGGATATGTAGAGCAACCATTGATACGTGAAGCACTTTGTGCATGTGATTTATATTTATTTCCAACACTAGAAGAGACTGAAGGAATTCCAATAATTGAAGCATGTGCATGTGCTGCAACATCAATTATCAGAGATATACCTATTTTTGATGGATGGCTTCGTGATAATAAGGATGTATATAAAGCAAAAGATGTTGATGAATTTGAAACAAAAATAAAAGACTATTTTGATGGAAAACTTCCAAAACTTGGCAATATCTATAAGATTGCTGAAGATAGATCTATTGAAAAAGTTGGAAAAGAATTAAAAAAAGTTTATGAAGATGTTATGAAAAAATAATATCTTTTTTTACACTTGTTTACATTTTATATGTTTTTTAGTTTTCTTTAATGTGATAAAATAAAATTTATGGTAGGAGATTAGCATGATAAGTAAAGAGGATATTAAGGAAGAAAAAGAACATTTAAAATTTGTTAATGAAAAGCTTGAAGAGCGTCTTTCAGAGCTTGGTTTTAAAGTAGTTGAAAATGAAGAAAAATATAAAGAATTTCAAAAAATGATGTGGCAAGATTTTCATTCTTTTGATGCTGGAGATATTGCATCAGCTCTTTCAGAAGATGAAAGAGAAGTAAGAAGAAAAAATGATAAATATGAATATTTTAAAAAACTTAATAGTATAAAAGGTAAACCCTATTTTGCATCAATTATATTTGAAGATGAAGATGGTGATGTAGAAAATATTTATATTTCAACTACATATTTAAAAGGTGATGATCTTGAAAATATAGTATATGATTGGAGAAGTCCGATATGTTCTTTATATTATGATTATGAAATAGGTCCATCTTTTTATACGTCACCTGCAGGAGAGGTTAGAGGTAATCTTTTAAGAAAAAGACAATATAAAATTAAAGATGGAGTTTTAATAAATGTTTTTGATAGTAATTTAAATATTACAGATGACTATTTACAAGATGTTCTTGCATCTAACTCTGATGACAGATTAAAGTCTATTGTTGATACAATTCAAAAAGAACAAAATAAAGTAATTAGAGAAAATGAATATGATAACCTTATAGTACAAGGCATCGCTGGATCTGGTAAAACAACAGTTGCTCTTCATCGTATTGCATATCTTTTGTATAAAGAAGAAAATTTATCATCTTCCAATATACTTATTTTTTCACCTAATAATATATTTTCTGAATACATTAGTAACGTTTTGCCATCCCTGGGAGAAGAAAATACTAAAGAGCTTACTTTTCATGAGTATTTAGCACATTTCTTAACTGAATATAAAGATGTTGAAAGCTACACCAATTTTCTAGCAAGATTCTATAAAGGAGAAGTTATAGATGAAAATCTAACTAGATACAAGCAAAGTGATGAAATTATTAAAGACTTAATACTTTATTTACATAATTATGAAGAAAAAGCATCATTTACACAAGATATTATTCTAGAAAAAGATGTAATATCAGTTGATACTCTTAATGAATATTTACATCATAAATATGATAGAATGCCTCTTTTTGAAAGATTAGATGAAATTGCAACTAAACTTTCTGAAACATATTATAAGGGCACACTAAAAAAGAAAGCAGCTTTTAAAAAGCTTATTAATATGAGTATTAATGTTAAAGAAAATTATAAAGAAATATATAAAAATTTCTTTAAGAGTAAATATAGTAAAATACAGCCAAGTGATGATATATTAAAATCATTTATTAATAAAAAGGTCGCTAATTATGAAGATGCACTATTAATTACTTTTATAAAAGGCAAACTAGAAGGATATAAGACTGATTTATTTATTAGAGAAGTTGTAATAGATGAGGCACAAGACTATAATCTTTTACAATATGTTATTTTAAAAAATGTATTTAGAAAAGCTCACTTTACTTTGCTTGGAGATGTATCGCAAAATATCAATCCTTATTATAAATATGATTCACTAGAAGTTATAGGTAAACTTTTTAAGAATGAATCAGAGTATATTGAACTTACTAAAACATATAGATCCTCACCAGAAATTATTAATTTCTCTAATAAAATTCTAAATTTAAAACATTTTAATGCCATTAGAAAAGAAACTGGTAAAGGCGTTACAATAAGACATAATTATGATGATCTAAAAGAAAGCTTATTAAAGGATTTAGATTATTTAAAAAATGAATATAGTGAGGTTGCTATTATTACAAAAGATGATGATGAAGCTCAAAAAATATATAAACTTTTAGGTTCAAAAAACATTACTCTTTTGGAAGAAGGAGATAAATCATTTAATAAAGATGCAGTTATTGTTCCATCATACCTTTCTAAAGGATTAGAGTTTGGTGGAGTAATTGTTTATAATGATAGATCTAATTCGTTTAAGAGCAGTGAAAGAAACTTACTTTACGTTTCTGTTACACGTGCAGAGCATGAACTTATAATTTATAATTAAAATATTAAAAAAGAACTTTTATAAGTTCTTTTTTCTTGCTATAATAATTTTAGGTGATATCATATGGAAAAGAAGAAAAAGGAAGTTAAAGAAGTAAAAAAAGAAAATAAAGATGACAAAAAAAACATTAAAAAAACTGATAGAGTTTTAAATAATATTTTATTAATTGTTGTTCTTATTTTGCTTATTTACATTTTATTTTTAACTGGTGCAATCAAAATAACTACTAAAAATGTTAAAGTAGAAAGTGACAAAGTTAAAGATACAAATACAAAAGTTAAACTTGAAACAAATGATGATGAAGTACAAACGCTTTATAAAAGTGTTGAATTAGGTAGAAAATACGAAGCATTAAGACACTATTATTTCTATTCTGAAGATGAAGTTTATGCTAAATACATGGATAGTGCATTTATAAAAGAAATGGCTCTTTCCAAACTTACTATTGATAATACTGCTAAAATAGATGCTAGTATATTAGAAGCAGGTTATAAAAATATAGTAGGTTCTAATAGTACTTATAGAAATAGATCTTTTGAGACAATATGCTCATATGTAAAGTATGATCCAGATAGCAATACATATACTGTAAATAAAAATGATACTTGTGATACTACTAATAAAGACGGATATCAATTCTTTGATAAGATTACATCTGCATACAAATATAATGATAGAATTGAAATAAATGCTAGAGTTGGTTATGCTGAAGAAGAAAAAGAAAAAGTATCTGATGGTGTTTATAGTTCCACAGGTAAGACAATTATTAAGAAAGACATGGACTCTGCAACATCTATTGGAACATTCTCAGAAAGTTTAGATGAAATTAAAAAGCTAGTTGATTATAGTAAACTTACAAGATACAAATATACTTTTAAACTTGAAAACACTAGATATTATTTTTATAAGGTAGAAAGGGTAGATGATTAGAAAGAGGCGATTATATGCTCAATATTAAAAGTTGCTATACAATGCTTTCTTCACTTATTAAAGTTGAAGATATTATCTCTTATGCAAAAAAAATGGGTTTTGAGCATACTGTTATTGCAGATTCAAATATGTATGCTGCAATGAAATTTATAGACCTTTCCTATTCTAATTCTTTAAAGCCTGTTGTAGGTCTTAATGTAAAAATAGATGATTTAGAATTAAATCTTTATGCTAAATCATTTTTAGGCTATCAAAATTTAGTTAAAATATGTACTAGTATGAATAGTGATTCTCTAAAAAAAGAAGATTTAAGTATATATAGTAAAGATTTAATATGTGTTTTATACTTTAATAGTAGAAAATATTATGATGAATTAAAAAATGTATATTCTGATATATATATTGGTTACAGTAACAAAAAAGAAGAATCTGAACTTTTATTAAAGACAAAAGATGCTGTATTCTTTAGAGAGTGTCTATACCTAAATAAAGAAGATTATAATTATTTAAAATATGCATATTTAATACGTGATGGCAAGAAAATAAGTGATGATGTAAAATATGATTTAGAAGGTAAAAATCTAATAGAAGATAATATTTATGATTATACTGATAGAATAGGTTTAAATAATGAAAATAAAATACTTGATATGTGCAATCTAGTATTTCCTAAAAAAGAGAACTTACTTCCTATTTATGAAGTTAAAAGCGGAGAAGATCCTAAAACATACTTATACAGTCTTGCAGAAAAAGGACTAATAAAAAGACTTAATAGAAGTGTACCAGATAATTATAAAGAAAGATTATTATATGAACTTAACATTATAAGTAATATGGGTTTTGTTAATTACTTTTTAATAGTATTTGATTTTATCTCGTGGTCTAAAAAAGAAGGCATTTTAGTTGGACCTGGTAGAGGATCTGCCGCTGGATCACTTGTTGCATACTGCCTTGGTATTACTGAAATTGATCCAATAAAATATAATCTTCTTTTTGAAAGATTCTTAAATCCGGAAAGAAAAACTATGCCTGATATTGATACTGACTTTCCAGATAACGAAAGAGAAAAGGTTATTTCTTATGTAAAAAACAAATATGGAATGAAGAAAGTAGCTGGCATTGCAACGTTTGGTACTCTTGCATCTAGACAGGTTTTAAGAGATGCATCTAGATGTTTAAATATTCCTTCGTATAAAACCGACTCACTAACTAGCTTAATTGATAAAGATATGGGATTAAAAGACATTTATAAAAATAATATTAATTTTAGAACCAGGGTTTTAAGTGATGATACATTAAAAAATGTATTTAGTATAAGTTTGAAACTAGAAGGTCTTCCAAGACATGTATCTAGTCATGCCGCTGGTATTGTTATGAGTAGAATTGATCTAGACTGTCTTGTACCACTAACACTTAATGATGATATGTACTTATCTTCATATTCATCAGCATATCTTGAAAAACTTGGACTTCTAAAGATGGATTTTCTAGGTCTTAAAAACCTAACTATTATTGAAAATATTATAAAAGATATATATGATATCTATGGTAAAAAAATTAACTTTTATAAAATACCACTTGATGATAAAGAGGTTTTAAAAGTGTTTTCAAGTGGAGATACTCTAGGCATATTCCAGTTTGAAGGAAATGGTATGAGATCATTTTTAAAGAGATTAAAACCTAATACTTTTGAAGATTTATTTGCATCTATCGCCCTTTATAGACCAGGACCTAAAAATAATATTGAAACATATATTAGAAGAAAACATGGTGAAGAAAAAGTTGAGTATCTAGATCCGTCACTAGAGCCTGTTTTAAAAAGTACATATGGAATATTTATATATCAGGAACAGATTATGCTTGCAGCAAATGTTTATGCAGGATATAGTTTAGGTGAGGCTGATATATTAAGACGTGCAATGTCCAAAAAGAAACTTGACCTTTTAGAAAGTGAAGAAAAACGTTTTCTTGACAAAGCTGAAAAGATGGGAAGAAATAGAGAAACAAGTAAAAAAATATATGATAATATTTTAGCATTTGCAGGGTATGGATTTAATAGATCACACTCTGTTGCATACTCAACTATTGCATATCGTCTTGCATATTTTAAGACTTATTATAAAGAAATTTTTTATAAAAATCTTCTAGACAATGCTATAGGTGCAAGTAGTAAAACTTATGAATATATCATGGAAGCTAAAAAAAGAGGATTAAAGTTTGAACTTCCAGATATCAATAAAAGTACATCAAGCTATATTTTAGATAAAGATACTATTTATTTACCTTTCTCTACAATAAAAGATGTTGGAGAAGCAGTGTCAAGAGAAATTATTAATGCAAGAAAAGAAAAATTTTCATCTATTTATGATGCATTTGCAAGTCTTGTAGAAAGCGGACTCTCATCTAAATCAATTGAAAGTTTAATATATATAAATGCATTTAGGGAATTTAATTATAATATAAATACCTTAATTAATAATCTAGATAATCTTTATAATTATGCATCTCTTGTTAAAGATTTAGATGAGAGTCTTGTTATGAAACCAGAAATTAAGAAAGTGAAAGAATTTCAATCATCCTTCTTACTTGACAAACAAAAAGATTTAATAGGCTTTTACTTAACTGGTCATCCTGCATCTAATTATTATGAAGATGGTACCACTTATCTAAAAGACATAAGTAGATATTTAAATAGAAATATAAAAACTATTGTTTATGTTGAAAGTATAAGAAAAATTAAAACTAAAAAAGGAGAAGATATGGCATTTATTGAAGCAAGCGATGAATCATCGAGTTCTGAATATGTCTTATTCCCTAAAGCATATAAGATGTATGAAGTAAATGCAAAAGACATAATAAAAGTATTTGGAACAGTTGAAAAAAGACTCTCTTCATATCAGATTGTCATAAATAGTTTGGAGGTTTTAAATAATAAAAAATGAAAAAGAAAGATTTAATTATTATAATTATACTTGTTTTAATTGATAGACTTACTAAATTTTTAGTTAAAAGATTTATTAATTATTTAGAAGTAATTAATATCATAAAAAATAAATTATTTTTAACATATGTTACTAATACAGGTAGTGCCTTTAGTTTATTTGAAGGTAAAAGATTAATGCTTATTATTGTTAGTCTTATACTTTTGTATTTTTTAATTAAATATTATATTAAAATAGAAGATAAAGTAGAAAAAATATCAATTACACTAATTCTTTCTGGACTTATAGGTAATTTAATTGATAGAATATTTTTAGGAAAAGTTATAGATTTTATTGGAGTAGGTAGTTTTCCTATATTTAATGTTGCAGACTCATATGTGGTTATAGGAATATTTATCTTGCTTGTTTATGTAATTGGAAGTGATATAAGTGATAAAATTATTAGCAGAAGACAAAGAGAGACTAGATAAATATATTAGTTTAAAGACTGATATTTCTAGATCTAAAGTACAAAATTTAATTAAAAATAACAAAGTATTTGTAAATGATAAAACAGAAAAAGAAAGTTTTAAAGTTAAATATGGTGATGTAATTGAAATAAATGATGATTTAGATTTTAGCATAAACGTAGATCCTGAAAATATTCCTTTAGACATTGTTTATGAAGATAAGTACCTTGCAATTGTTAATAAGAAAAGTGGTATGGTAGTTCATCCAGCACCTGGAAATTATACTGGAACTTTAGTTAATGCTATGCTTTATCATTTAGGACTTGAAAGTACTAAAAATTTAAGACCTGGAATAGTTCATAGAATCGATAAAGATACAAGTGGCTTAATGGTTGTTGCAAAAGATGAAAAAACTCTTGAAGATTTATCCTCTATGATTAAGGATAAAGAAATAGAAAGAAAATATCTTGCAATAGTAGATGGTGTTATAGGACCTCAAAGTGGCATAATAGATGCACCAATTGGAAGAGATCCAAGGTATAGAGAAAAGATGTGTGTTACTAGTGAAAATTCTAAAAATGCCATAACACACTTTAAAGTACTTAAGAGATTTAAAGATAATACTTTAATAGAATGTAAGCTTGATACTGGAAGAACTCATCAAATAAGGGTTCATATGGCATATATTGGCCATCCTATAGTAAATGATCCATTATATAATAAAGGAGCATCTACACCTTTTGGACAGATGCTTCACTCATACTCAATTGATTTTATTCATCCTGAAACAAAAAAGCATTTGCATTTTGAAGCAGATCCTCCAAAAGAATTTAAAGAGTATTTAAATAAACTAGAAAATAGTTTATAATAGTTTTTACAGGGAGTGTGTATTATGGAATTTAAATTTTTAAAATATTTAAAATTACAAAAAGAAGGAAAGAAAACGGTTAATGAGTGTTATGTAACTAATTATTTGCAAAGTAAATATAATAAGAATAGTTCAAAGGATAAAAGAATTCTTTTTGATATGTCTGCAGTTATAACTAATGCGAGACATAATAAAGACTATAATGGGCCACTTAAGGATTATGATTTTGTTGGTCCAAAACTTGTAGAAAAACTAAAAAAATTAGATGACAAAGAAATTGATGCATATACTTATGATAGATTATGTAGAATCGAATATATGATGGAAGGACTTTATCTTGATGAAGCAATAGAAGAGGCAGACTTACTAATTGCAATTATTAAAAATGACATAAATGCAATAAATGCTGCATTAAATAAAAGAGATGCAGAAAAGAATAATAGAATTGAAAAAATTTTAGTAAAAGGAAGAAAATAATATGAAAAATACAACTATATGTTATTTATCTAATTATCTAAATGACAAGTATAGTTTTGATAGGACTAAAACTAGTAATTTAAAAGAAGTTAGAAAATTTGTAAACAATAGTAAAAATTACAAAGGATATTTAAAGTATTATGATGTATTAGGCCCTAAACTTGTTAATCTTTTAAAGTGCTCTAATAGTGAAATAATTGATTTGATGGCATATGGATCTTTGCTTAAAATATCTAAATGTGTAAGTGATCTTGATATAGATACTGCAGCAAAAGAAGCAGAAGATCTTATTGGAACCTTTATGCTTAAAGATAAAAACAAGAGAAAATGATTGAAATTTTTGAAAAAATGTGTTATAATATGTGCACATATTGGGGTAGGTATAAAATATGGAAATGAATAAAAGTACATGGAATAGCGAAAAAGAAGATATGTTTGTTAGTTCTATTACATCAGGACTACAAGTTGAGAATTTAAGTAAGATCAGCAAACATTAAAAGAATATAGTTAGGAATAAATTATGGATGAATGTAGAGATTGCTCTTGGTATGATGAAAGAGAGTACTATAGAGGAAAAGGTTATTGCTCTTATTACAGAGATTATTACTATCCTAATAGTTCTGCTTGTTCTCACTTTCAAGATAAAAATTATTATTCACCATGTTATATAACAACAATTGTTTGTCATAAATTAGGCATGGATGATGATTGCAACACTCTTAAGAAGTTAAGACTTTTAAGAGATGGTGTAATGCAAAAAGACGAAAAATATGCTGAAGTTTTAAAGGAATACGATGTAGTTGGTCCTGAAATTGCAAAGAGTATTGAAGATGATAGTGACAAAGACTTATGTAAGAAGGTTTATGATGGCTATCTTTCAAAGATTGTAAAGAAAGTCGAAAGCAAAGATTTCCTTTCTGCAATTGTATCTTATGAACAAATGACAACATTACTTGCAACTTATTATGGTGTTTCTTTAGAGTCTGCAAATAATATTAGAAACTATGATTATACACGTGGTGGTCATGGAAAACTTTATGAAAAGAAATAGATGATTCTATTTCCTTTTTAGGTATTAAGGGGGTTATATTATGAATAAAATAAAGAATGATTTAGCATTAAATATAAAGGATGTTAATTTAAATGTTTTACATTTTTTAGAAGCACTTGCAAATAAAGAGCAAAATGATATTGGAATTGATTCTAATGATAGTAAAGCAATGAATGAATTAGGAGAAATCTTTATTACAAAGAAGGATGATTCTATAAATAAGTTTCCAAAAAAAACTTCTGTTATGAAAGCTGGATATTCTTTTGGAGATGAAAATCTTACCGGAATAGGTAATATATTAGTTGCATTTAAACCAGATAACAATATAGTTGTTAGAAAAGATGTTAGATGCTTCTCTAAAGTTCCAATAGAAAATAATAAAGATATTTATAATGTTATTTATATTGCAGAGATTAATTTTGACGATAATGAAATAAAATATAGAGATGAAGCATTAGAAACATTTGAAAATTATCAGGAATATTCAAAAAATAAAGATGGAAGAGAATTAATTGGAACTATTGATGATATGGATGGAAATTGTAGCACTCATATAATTAAGTCTCCAAAACTAAATGGATATTTAAGAAATGAAATGCAAAAATATAGAGCATCACTTGATGAACTAACAAGAATAGAAGAAAATGATGATTTTCTAACTCGTTTTTGCATAGGTAAGTAATATGAATAATATAGATGATATATGTAAATTACTTGAAATAATTAATTCGTCTCAGGGCTATAGTGTATATAAAATAATTTCAGAAGATAGTATAAAACCAATAATTAATTTTAATAAAACGGATACACATTTTACATACTCTGAAGAAATACCTAATAAATCTCGTTACAATGCTTATATAAGCTTTAGAGATAATAAACTTACTGCAACATTAAGTATAAAAAGTCAAAATGATTCTTGCTTTAAAAATAGAAGATATGTTGAAAATACTGAAAACATAAGTAAATCAAAGAAAAAATAATCTAAATATAAAAAGTAGACTAACAATCTACTTTTCTATTGTAAAAAAATATTATATAATATACATATTGGAGGTTATGATGAATATAGATGAAGATATAAAAGAAATTGTTGGATCCGAAAAGAATGTTCTTACTATGAAGTTAATTCATTATTTCATAACAGAAAAAAATTATAATCCAATAGTTATTCAAGGTGTTGACAATGAAGTATGGCTTGAGAATATGGATGAAGATTATGAAATAGTTAGAATAGTTTCAAATAATATTTTAAATGAAGAACAATTAGGATTTGATATATTTAAAACTAATAGAATAGTTAAAAAGATAAAGAAAAAGACACTTACATTAAAACTTAAGACTTTAAGTATATTTTTAGATTTACATGAAGATATAGAAGAAAGTCCTAAAGATAATACAATGATTAAAATAGATGATGAAAAAGATTTTGGTAAAAATGATGTTATTTTAAAAGAATTTCCAGATCTTCCTAAAAAATTAAAAACTGAAAAAGGAAAAGATGGTCTTGAATTATTTACAAAAATAACTAATGATATAAACAAGCATAATGTTGAGGATAGTAGTAAAATGGAAGAGGTATTTAAACCTAAAACTCCTTTTGTTACATATATTTTAATTTCAATATGCATTCTTTTATATGTTGTTCCACTTTTAATGAATAATGGTGAGTATTTCTTAAATACATTTAGTATATTCCGTCCGTATGTATTAAAAGGAGAATATTATAGATTACTAACTGGAACATTTTTACATGCAAATATTATTCATTTAGCTTTCAACTGTTATGCTCTCTATGTAATTGGCAAAGAACTTGAAAGCTATATAGGAAGTTTTAAATATTTAATTGTATATTTATTTAGTGCAATTACAGGATCTCTTATGTCACTTATATTTTTAGGTGATAATAGTATATCAGTCGGAGCATCAGGTGCAATATTTGGACTAATGGGAAGCTTAATTTATTTTGGGTGCCACTATAGAGTTTATTTGGAAGAGGTTTTAAAGAAACAGATTATACCTCTTGTAATATTAAACTTAATTATAGGTTTCCTTTCAACTGGAATAGATAATTATGCCCATATTGGTGGCTTAATAGGAGGATTCCTAATTACAATGGGACTTGGTATAAAATATAAAGAAACAACATTTGAAAAAGCAAATGGTTTTGTTCTTTCTGCAATATACGTTATATTTTTAATATATATGGCATTTGTGTAAAATTAATTGATAAAAACTATCATAAGTGCTAAAATTATTTTAGAGTAGAGGTGGTTATATGGATAAAGAAAAGACAACACTTTTTGAATTAGATGAACTTGATAAAGAAGAAATAAGAGAAAATTTAAGAGAAATATATGAAGCTCTTGAAGAAAGAGGATATAATCCAGTAAATCAAATAGTTGGTTATTTAATAAGTGGAGATTTAGGATATATATCTAGTCATAAAGATGCAAGAAAGAAAATGCAGAGTATGGATAGAGCAAAGATAGTTGAGGTTCTTCTTAAGGAATTTGAAAAAGGATCTAGATGAGATATTTAGGGCTTGATTTAGGATCTAGAACACTTGGTGTTGCAATATCTGATAAGAATGGCATATTAGCAAGAAGTCTTGAAATAATTAGGCATAACGAAGATTATGATGGACTAGTTCCAAAGGTTAAAGATTTAGTTGATGATTATCAGGTTGATGCAATAGTACTTGGATATCCTAAAAACATGGATAATTCTATAGGAGAAAAAGCTCATCTTTCAGAAAGGTTTAAAGATATGCTTGAAAAAGAAATAGGTATTCCTGTTTATCTGCAAGATGAAAGGCTTTCAACTAAAGAAGCTACTGACTTACTTATACATAATGATACTTCAAGAAAAAAAAGAAAGAAAGTAATAGATAGTATGGCAGCTTGTATTATACTTGAGACATATCTAAATAGGAAAGGGAAATAATTATGGAAAAGAACACATTTACTTTGATTGATGATAGTGGAAAGGAAAGAACATTTGATGTTTTATTTACATTTAGTAGTGAAGAAACTCATCATGATTATATAGTTTACACTGATAATACAAAAGATGAAAATGGTAATGTGGAGGTTTATGCTTCTATTTATCATCCGGAAGATGAACACTCTAAACTAGAACCAATAACTACTGATAAAGAATGGAAAATCATTGATACTATATTAAAGACTATTCAGGAAGAGCTTGCAAAGAAGAATGGCTAAAAGAAAGAGGTACAAATTAAAAAGGAATGCTAAAATATGTCTTTTTCTTTTGTGTATAGGAATGCTTTTAATCATCAGTAGTGCTTTCTATATAAGTTTATCATCACCAGTTGATAAAAATGATGATACTGAAATAGAAGTTTCTATAGAAAGTGGTATGTCAACTGTAGGTATTGCAAATTTATTGAAAGAAAAAGGTTTAATTAAAAGTTCAAAGTTTTTCCTTGTTTATAATAAGCTTAATAATTGTAAATCATTAAAAGCTTCAAACTATGATTTATCAAAGAGTATGTCACTCGAAGATATATCAGACGTAATGTGTACAGGGGATTATTCAAAAAATAGTATTAATGTAACTTTTAGAGAGGGTTTAAGATTAACTGATTATGCAGATATTGTTGAAGATAAAACATTTATTTCAAGTGATGATTTTATAAATACTGCAAATGATAGAACATATTTAAAAGAACTTATAAATAAATACTGGTTCTTAACAGATGATATCTTAAATGATAATATATATTATCCGCTTGAAGGATATTTATATCCAGATACTTATAATTTTAGATCTAAAGATGTTACAGCACGTGAAATAATTGAAACAATGCTTGATGTAGAAGATAAAGCTCTTTCTAAATATAAGCCTTATCTTACAAATGGATCACATACAGTTCATGAATATTTAACACTTGCTTCCATGGCAGAACTTGAAGGAACTAATTCAGAAAACAGAAAATTAATAGTTGGTGTATTTGAAAATAGACTTGCTAATAACATTAATTTAGGAAGCGATGTTACTGCATACTATGGAGCTGGTAAGTCCATGAAAGATGCTTTAACATCAAAAGAGTTAAATGCTGTTAATAGTTATAATACTAGAAATAGAAATATGCTTGGTCTTCCAGTAGGCCCTATATGTAATCCTGGACTTGAAAGTATTGATGCAAGTATTAATTATACAAAGAGTGACTATTTTTACTTCGTCGCTGATAAAGAAAAAAATATATATTTTACAAAAACAGAAAATGAACATAATGCACTTATTAATAGGCTTAAGAAGGAAGGTAAGTGGCTATGGTAGAAGAAATAGAAAAATATGCTAAAGAAAATAATATTCCAATAATGCAAAAAGATGGAATTAATTATTTAGTTAACTTTATTAAAACTCATAATATAAAGAATGTATTAGAAATTGGTACTGCAATTGGATATTCTGCAATTATGATGTGCATGGCAAGTGAAGACGTTAAAGTAACATCTATTGAACGTGATAATGAAAGATATCTAGAGGCAGTATCTAACGTCAATAAGTTTCATCTTGATGATAGAATATCCTTAATATTTGGTGATGCTCTTGATCTTAAATTAGACGGAACCTACGATTTAATATTTATAGATGCTGCTAAAGCTCAAAATATTAAATTCTTTGAAAAATATAAATTTAATTTAAAAGATGATGGCTATATAATAACTGATAATATGAATTTTCATGGATTAGTCAAAAAGCCACTTGAAGAGATTGAAAGTAAAAATGTAAGAGGAATTGTTAAAAAGATAATAGAATATAAAGAGTTTTTAGTTACTAATGATTCTTTTGATACAGAATTTTTAGAAATTGGTGATGGTATTGCTGTAAGTCACAAGGAGGATGTATGAAAGGTAAATTTAAGATAGAAGTTAGTAGAAATCTTGTAATTGCTATTATTGTTTTAATTATTCTTACTATTTTGCTTGCGACTATTAATAGTATTGCAAAAAATAGATATACATCAATTAAAATAGATGATAAAAGAGAATATGTTATTATAAGATACAACAATAAAAAAAGTAATTCATTTGTACCATATATAAATGTTAGAGGAACAGATGCTGAAAAAGTTAACAATGAAATTAAAAACATTACAAGTAGTTATTTAACTTCTGACACAACAGATAAAAATGTAACATATAGATACAACGCTTATAAAAATCTAGTATCAGTTGTACTAATATTTAAAGACAAGATAAATAATCAAAATACTTATTTATTTAAAACATATGTATTAAGTTTAAAAGATGGTCATTTGCTTGATAATAGTGAAATATTAAAGACGTTTGATACTAATTATACTTATGTAAATAAGAAAATGGATGATATTATGCATGAAAAGTATGAAGATGAATTAAAAAATGGTATAATATATAATTGTAATTTTAGTGAATGTTACCTTCCTATGCGTGGTATCAAAAATTACTTAGATGGAGCAAATCTTTATGCAGAAAATGGCAAACTTATAGTATATAGAGCATATAATGTATATAGTAAATATAAAGAGGAAGATTATTTCACTAGAGATGATTTCAAATTTGTAATAGGATAGAGTAGGTGATCATATGTTAATAGGAGCAGTATGTAGCGATGCAGTACTTGCAAAATTTATAAGTATAATGAAGAATGGACTTTCGATTATTCAGATTTTAGTTCCAATACTTCTTATACTTGGAGGAACAATACAACTTATAAAAATGATGATAAATCCAGATGATAAAAATAATTCAAAAGCAATAGGTAATACTTTTGCAGCAGCAATAATAATATTATTTTTACCTGGAATTATGAATCTTGTTATGTCTATTATTAGTTCAACAGGAGAGTATGGTAAAGTATACGATTCATCAAGTAAGAAAAATGTTGTTTTTGATATTTCTTCATGTTGGACTGATGCAGCAAGTGTATCTGGAGATTCATCAATGGATTCTGCAAATGATAAATCATCAAAGTCAGTTTCTAAAAGCTAGGAGAGGATATTATGACTAAATATTATTTATTAGGAATTAAAGGTACAGGTATGTCTACACTTGCACAAATTCTTTATGATCTTGGAAATGAAGTATCTGGTTTTGATGATGCAAAAGGTTATAAATTTACAGAAGATGGACTAAAAAAAAGAGGTATAAAAATATTTTATGATCATGATCATAAAATAGATAAAGATACTATCGTTTCATATAGTGTTGCAGTAGATGATACTAATCCTGAAATGAAAAGAGTTAAAGATTTAGGACTTAAAATAGAGCCTTATGCATCCTTAATGGGAAAAGTAATTGATATGTTTGAAACTATCGGAGTATCTGGAACCCATGGAAAGACAACAACTTCTTCTTTAATTAGACATATATTAGAAGATACTTATGGCTGCAATTATTTTATAGGTGCAGGTGATGGATATGTTTCAAAGAAGAATAAGTATTATGTAGTTGAAAGTGATGAATTTAATAGACACTTCTTATATTATCATCCAAAGTTCTCTATAATAACTAATATTGAACGTGAACATATGGAAATCTATAAAGATATAGATGATTTAAGAACATCTTTTGAAACTTTTGCAAATAACACCCATGATTTAGTTGTTGCAAATGGTGATAATGAAGTTATAAGAAAAATTAATTTTAAGACTAAAGTTATATTTTATGGTTTTAATGATAATAATGATATTATTATTAAAAATGTAAAATTGAATGACAATTCATCATCTTTTGATTTATACGAAAAAAATAAACTAATTGGAAGCTTTACAATTCCTCTTTTTGGAAAACACAATATAATGAATGCAACTGCATCAATTATAATTACAAGTAAACTTGGACTTTCTATAGAAACTATAAAGAGTGAACTATTAACATTTATAAATGCTAAAAGACGTTTTGAAATTACAAATGTTGGTGATACAGTAATAGTTGATGATTATGCACATCATCCAACAGAAATAAAAGCAACTATAGAAGCAGCTAGGCAACACTATAAAGGAAGAAAAATAGTTGCAGTATTCCGTCCTAATACATATTCTAGAACTAAAGATTTCAAAGATGATTTTATAAAAGATCTTTCACTTGCTGATAAAGTTTATATGACAGAAGTGTGTTCAAATAGAGAAAAAGCATCTGACTATCCTGGAGTATCTTCAAAGATTATTGCAGATAATATTACTGGATGTGAAATGGTTGAAGAAGATTCAATTGATAAACTTTCTAAAGAAAAAGGAAATGTTGTCTTATTTCTTGGATGTGCAGATAATTCTCATTTAATTAGTGGCTTTAAAGAAGTACTAGAAAAGGATTTAAATAGATGAGACTTATCCCAGATATTTATGTACATAAAATAGAAGATATTCCATATGATAAACTAAAAGAAGAAGGAATAAAAGCACTTGTATTTGATCTTGATAATACACTTGCAACACTTGATGAAAAAGCTTGCCCTGAAAGGGTTAAAAAACTAATAAATAAATTAAATAAAGACTTTACATGCTTTATAGTAACTAATGGGAATGGAAAAAGAGCAAAACCGTATAAAGATAAACTAAATATAAAGATTATATCTATGGCACTAAAACCATTTACAAAAGGATTAAGAGAATTAGAAAAGAAATATCATTTAAAAAAATCTGAAATGGTTATAATAGGTGACCAATTGATGACTGATATTTTGTCTGGAAAAAGATTTGGCATCAAGACAGTACTTGTTGATCCACTTGCAAAAAAAGATTTAAAGATGACTTATTTTAACAGATTTATTGAAAATAAAATAATAAAGCACTATGAAAAGAAAGATTTATTCAAAAGGTGGCGATATTATGAGTAAAAAATGTTTAGGATGTGGAGTTGAACTTCAAGATGAAAATGTAAAACTTGAAGGATATACTACATCAC
Organism: uncultured Eubacteriales bacterium; assembly: GCA_900320505.1. Taxonomy (GTDB): domain Bacteria; phylum Bacillota_I; class Bacilli_A; order RF39; family UBA660; genus UBA2730. Next base: position 8,246 of record ONSL01000010.1, on the reverse strand, counting down.
TTGATAATGATCTCTGTATGAGATGCTTTAAGCTAAAAAATTATGGAGAATATGAAACTGCGACAAAAAGCAGAGAAGAATTTATTTCTATACTTGATAAGGTAAACAAAACAAAGGATTTAGTATTATATGTTGTTGATGCATTAAACATTCCAGAAGATCTTGCAACAATAAGAAATTATTTACATAATAAATTAATACTAGTTATCAATAAAAGAGATGTGCTTCCAAAATCAGTAAGTGATGAAAAATTAGTTAATTATTTTAAAGAAAAATATGATTTCTTTGATGACGTTATAGTAATAAGCTGTGAAAAAAATTTAAACTTAGATTATCTTTTATCTCGTGTTAAATTCTATGAAACATCTAAAAATGTTTATATAGTTGGCTACACAAATGCTGGCAAATCAACACTTATTAATAAACTTATTAAGAATTATAGTGAAAGTGATAGAGAGCTAACTATCTCACCACTTCCAACAACAACTCTTAACATGATTAGCATTGATATCAACGACTACTTAACAGTTATCGATACGCCAGGCCTTATTGATGAAAAGTCTCTTACAAACTTTGTTTCAGCAGATGATTTAAAAAGGCTAAATTCTAAAAAAGAAATAAAACCTAGAACATATCAGATTAAAAAAGGATATTCAATCATAATTGATAAGTTTGCAAGACTTGATTATGTAGATGGAGAAAGAAATAGTGTAACACTTTATATAAGTGGTGCGATTGATTCTAAAAAAGTTATTTCATCTCGTCATGATGATTTGAAAGACTTAAATAAAAATGAAATAAAACTTGCATCAGATAAAGACATTGTAATTTCTGGACTTGGATTTATTAAAGTAGTAGAAAAAGGAGAATTTAATCTTTACTTGGATAAAAAAATAAACTATTTTACTAGAGATAATTTAATATAGTTTATTGACAATTAAAGAAAAAGAGTTTAATATTAGATACATAAATGCGATATATTGAGGACAAGATTTATAAATATTATATTAAGAGAGTCTATGATTGGTGTGAATAGATTATAAGTTTATAAATTACTACCTTAAGATGCAGAGCTCGAAAGAGATTACGTTTGGTGCGTTAAACCTAAATTAAGTTAAATAAAGGATGGTACCGTGTGAAAGCACTCCTAATATAGGAGATGCTTTTTTATTTGGTGCTAAAGGAGGAAAAAAATATGAAAAATATAAAAGAAGATAAAGAATTAAGTGTACTTAACCATTCATGTGCGCATTTGCTTGCTCAAGCAGTAAAGCATTTATACCCAAATGCAAAATTCTGGGTTGGACCAGTAATAGATGATGGATTCTATTATGATATAGATTTAGGAGATGTTACGCTAACAGAAGATGATTTGCCTAAAATTGAAAAGGAAATGAAAAAATGTGCTAAATCTGCTAAAAACATAATAAGACATGAGATTAGCAAAGAAGAAGCATTAAAAGAATTTAAAGATGATCCATATAAGATAGATTTAATTAGTAGAATGGATGATGGAAGTGTAATATCTACATATACTCAGGGAGATTTTACAGATTTATGTAGAGGTCCACATGTAGATAATACTAAAAAGATGAAATACTTTAAATTAACTAAAGTATCAGGAGCATACTGGAAAGGTGATTCTGACAATAAGATGCTTCAAAGAATATATGGTGTATGCTTTGAAAATGAAGACGATTTAAATGAATATTTAAAAGAGATGGAAGATGCTAAAGAGCGTGATCATAGAAAAATTGGTAAAGATTTAGGAATATTCATGATGTCTGATTTAGTAGGTAAAGGACTTCCTTTATACTTACCTAATGGATATACACTTTGGAGAACAATTCAGAACTACATAACAGATAAAGAAGTAGAAAATGGATATTTACACGTTCATACACCAGATCTTGGATCAGTTGAACTTTACAAAACATCTGGACACTGGGAACATTATAAAGACGATATGTTCCCATCAATGAAACTAGATAATGAAGAATATGTTTTACGTCCTATGAACTGTCCACATCACATGGTTATCTATGGAAGTAAATTACACTCATATAGAGATCTTCCAATTCGTATTGCAGAAATTGCAAATGACTTTAGATATGAAGCAGCTGGAGCTGTTAAAGGAATTGAAAGAGCAAGAGCATTTACTCAAAATGATTCGCATATTTTCTGCAGACCTGATCAAATAGCAGATGAATTTAAAAATGTATTAAATCTTATAATTGAAGTTTATAAGGATTTTGGAATAGACATTAAGGAACATGAATTTAGACTTTCTTTAAGAGATCCAGATGACAAGAAAGATAAGTACTTTAAAGATGATGAAATGTGGGAAACAGCAGAAAATGCTTTAAGAAATGTATTAAATGAACTCGGAGTTAAATACTTTGAAGCTAAAGGAGAAGCAGCATTCTATGGCCCTAAACTTGATATATTAATTAAACCAGCAGTTGGAAATCCAGTTGCAATACCAACAATTCAACTTGACTTCTTACTTCCTAGAAGATTTAATCTAAATTATATTGATGAAAATGGAGAAAAGAAAACACCTATCGTTATCCATAGAGCAATTCTTGGATCACTAGACAGATTTATAGCATTCTATCTAGAAGAAACTAAAGGTAATCTTCCAACATGGCTAGCACCAGAACAAATAAGAATAATACCAGTATCAAATATCAAACATCTAGATTATTCAAAAGAAGTAGAAGATTTATTCAGAAAGAATCACTTTAGAGTTAAAATTGATGATAGAGAAGAAGGTGTTGGATACAGAATGAGAGAAGCAATTACAAATAAAATTCCATACACTTTAGTTCTTGGAGATAAAGAAAAAGATGATAAGACTGTGACATATAGAATATATGGAACAGACAAACAAATAACTGTTTCACTTGATGATTTTGTAAAACTAGTGAATGAAGACATTAAAAATAAAACAATTAGATATAAATAGAACATTTCGTTCTATTTTTTGTTATTATGTGTTATAATAAGCACAAATAAGAGGTTGTTTATTATGGAATATTATGTTGTAACTGGTGGAGCAAGAGGACTTGGAGAAGAAATTTCAAGATATTTTGCAAGTAAAGGAAAAAACGTATTAATAGTTTATAATGAAAGTCATGATAATGCTATCAAGTTAAAAGAAGAATTGGAAAATAAATATAATGTATCTATTCTTACTTTTAAATGTGATATATCAAGTGATAGTGATGTTTCAAGTTTAGTTAAATATATTAAATCAAATAATATTAATATTACATCTTTAATTAATAATTCTGGAATATGTATTGATTCTTTGTATGAAGATAAAACTAAAGATAATTTTATGAGAACTTTAGAAGTTAATGTATATGGAACATTTAATATTTCAAGAGCACTTGGTAATATTATGTATGAAAGTAAAAAAGGAAGTATTGTCAATTTAAGTAGTACTAACGGTATTAATAAATACTTTCCACTTTCTATTGATTATGATGCATCAAAAGCTGCAATTAATTCTTTAACTCATAATCTTGCACTTGAATATTCTCCTTATGTCAGAGTAAATGCTGTAGCACCTGGTTGGGTTAAAACTGAAAGTGAAATGAAAGATTTAGATGAAGATTACATAAAAAGTGAAGAAGATAAAATATATGTTAAACGTATGGCAGAACCGGTAGATGTTGCTAAAGTAATTTATTTTCTTACAGATGATGCATCATCATATATAAATAGTGAAATAATTAAAGTTGATGGAGGAAGTTATGGAGACTAAAAAAGTATTAGATCTTGTTAAAAATGCAGAAGATGCATTAAAAGATGAATTTAAAAAGGTAGATGAAATTGCATATTTAAAAACTAGTGCTGTTCTTTCAGCATTTAACAAAGAAAATATTGTAGAAAGTGATTTTGCATCAACAACTGGATATGGTTATGGAGATGAAGGAAGAAGTAAAATAGAAAAAGTATTCGCTGATGTTCTTGGATTTCCAGATGCAATTGTGAGAAATCAGTTTGTTTCAGCATCTCATGCTCTTACTGTGACATTTTTCGCTCTTCTTCGTCCAGGAGACACTCTTCTTTCAGTCTCAGGTAAACCATATGATACAATGGATGATGTTATAGGATTTAATGACAATCCAAGTAGTTTAAAATCTTTTAACATTAAGTATGATCAAATTGATTTAAAAGATAATGATTTTGATTATGATAAAATATCATCTTATCTAAAAAAACATAAAGTTAAAGTTATTGAAATTCAAAGAAGTAGAGGATATAGCACCAGAGATACTTTATCAATTGATAAAGTTAAGAAAGTATGTAAATTTATTAAAGACATAGATAAAGACATTATAATAATGGTAGATAATTGTTACTGTGAGTTTACCGAAAAAGAAGAAATAGGTGTATCAGGCTGTGATATTGCAGTAGGATCACTTATTAAAAATTTAGGTGGAGGTATCGCACCAAATGGAGCTTATGTTGCAGGTCGTCATGATTTAATAAATCTTGTAGGAGAGCGTTTAACGCTTCCTGGAGAAGGAAGAGATGTTGGACCAACACTTTCTATAAATAGATCCCTTTTAATGGGCATTTATATGGCTCCTAATGCTGTTAAAGCATCTATTAAAGTATCTATGTTAACTAGTTATATATTTGAAAGTCTTGGATATAAAACAAGTCCTAGATATGATGATGTTCATTCTGACATAGTACTTGCAATATACTTTAACGATAAAGATAAATTAATAAAATATGTACAAGGTATTCAAAAAGGGTCTGCAATTGATTCTAACACATTAGTCGTTCCAGGAGATATGCCAGGATATACTGATAAAATTATTATGGCAAGTGGATCATTTACTCAAGGGTCTTCAATTGAAGTTAGTTGTGATGGACCAATTAGAGAACCATTTATAGCATATCAGCAAGGAAGCATGTATTATGAAGCTGGTCGTTATGCAGTAATTAAAGCACTTGAAAATTTAGATATTTAGTAATATTAATTAAAAGTCCTCATATACTTTAGTAAGTAGGAGGATTTTTATTATGAATAAACAAGGTTTATGGTTTATAACACTATTTAGTTTAACATTAGTACTTGGAGTATATTACGTTACAATGCCACAAAATTCATTTAGTGGAAGTAAGAAAAAAGAAAAGGTTAAGAAAGTATCACTTGTAAAGGATGATTTAGATACAATAAGTGCATATAAAGAAGCTGCTCTTGTTGAAAGAGAAGATGAAAAGAAAAAATTAGAAAAGACTCTATCAAAAAATGATACTGATGCTAATTCAAAAAAAGAAGCATTAGCAAAAATAAAAAGTATAAAAAATCGTGAAGCATTAGAAGAAAGTATTGAAAAATCATTAAAGAAGAATTTAAAACTCAATTGCTTTTCAAAAATATCTGATGGAAATAATATGAAAGTCTTCTGCGTTTCTAAAGAATCAAATAAAGATATAGCATTAAACGTTATGAGAGATGCCCAAAGTAATTTGGATTCTAAATATAATATTTCTGTTAAGTTAGAAAAAACAGGTTCCAATTAAAAATAACCTTCATATATTACTATATATGGAGGATTTATGTCTATTTTAACTAAAAGAGAGAAAGAGATTTTTAAATTACTTATAGAAAATAAAACTACTAAAGAAATAGCATCTATTTTAAATATTAGTGATAAAACTGTAAGAAACCATATTTCTAATACAATTAATAAATTAGGTGTTAAGAGTAGATGTAGTGCAGTAGTTGAACTTTTAAAACTTGGAGAGTTGACTTTAAATAAGTAATACTCTTTTTTTCTTATCATATTATTTATTAGGTGGTTAATTTGATTAGAAAGAAAGCTATTAGCAAAATTCTTTTAACAACTATGTTTCTTTTTATTATTTTATTTTCATATAGTATTAATAAAATTAATAATAAAGATAATATAAAACCTACATTTGATTATGTTAATATGGATACTAATGCATCACTTTATTTGCTAGATAATAACAACTTGCTAGTTAAATACGATATATTTCTAATAGATCTAAATCCTAAAAACTTACTTGATTCTTATAAAAATAATTTACCTAACAATTTAAAATCCCCATTAAGAAATAAGCTTAAATTTGATAAGATAAAATCAAAAGATAATGAAATATATGTATATTTAAATATTAAACCCAATATAAAGGAAGAAGAAGCGATAAGTTATAGCCTTTTTAGTTTAGAGGGAATTGATAAAGTAAACTTTTACATTAATTCATCATTTTATAAATCTAATAATAAGAATTTAGGTATAAACAAAGACATACTATTAAATGATAAAAATAATATTAAAACAGTAACTGTATTCTATAATGAAAATATAGATGATAATTCATACTTTGTTCCAGTAACTAAATATATAAATAGCAGTAAGAATAAGATAGACATTATAATAGAGGAGCTTACTAGTAATTATATATATGAAGATAATTTAGCAAGCACACTAGCAAATGCCAAAATAAATAATTATAGATTTGATAATAATGTTTTATTTGTAGAATTTAATTCATTTGTAAATAAAAAAGATTTAGATGGTCTTACAAATTCTTTATTTTTTAATACTAGTACTGAAAGTGTAATATATACATGCAAAGGTAAAATAATAGATAGTGTAAATAAATTAAAAAAATAATTTATTTATATTAAATTTATGGTATTATTATAATAGGTGATAAGATATGAATGATAATTATACTTATAAGAACAACCAAAATAAACAAGCTGCATCAAACTTCGTTATGATAATAATACTTTTAATTGCAATAATTGGTGTATGTATGTACTTATATAAAACAGATGATAGTTTTAGAAAAACATTTGATGACATTACAAGCATATTTAATAAAAAGAAAAGTAAAGAAAATGATGATGATTCAATTAACTTAAATAATTGTATTAACAACAAGAATGTAACATATAGTAATGTTTCTAGAGTTGGATCTATTTCAGGACTTGATATTAAATATAATGGAAATGATATATATTTAACTGTTGATCAAAGCAAATTTTCATATGCTGCTGGAAAAGATTATAAAATAGATGGAATAACAAAAGAAGATATGCAAAGATATTTTATTGATCAAGTAGGAACAAGCTATAGTGATACATATATTTTCTTTTTAAGAAAGAGTGGTGTAGTAAGTTATGCTAAATTATTTAATAACTATAAAGCATTTAACTTAGTAAATAATGTACTTCCGACAACTGATATAAATGAGCAGCTTACAGATATCACTAATTTCTATGGTGCATCATCATCTAATGGTTCAGTAGTATCACATACAGTTCTTGCAAGAAGAAGTGATAAGTCATTCTATGATTTATCAGTATATGTTAGCAGTGAATCAAAAGATAGTAGTGCATCATCTCAAAATAATGATGGTAGTGAAAAGAAAGCAGAAGTAATTAATCCAACATATGAAATTACAGATACACCAATTGATCTTACAAAGCCATTAAATAGTAGTGGATATACTTATAGTAATGCAAGTGGAAGTGCTGACTTAGGACTTAACGTTGTAATTAATGGTGGAGTGCCAAGTCTAGAGATTGATTTTTCTAAATTTGGACCATTAAGTGGTATATCAAATTATTCTAATAATAAAGAAACCTATAAAATTAAAAATGTAAAAGGAAAAGTTATTAAAGGATTCATTGGAGGTCTTGGGCAAGATATAGCTGGAACTTATGTATTCCTAGTTCTTCAAGATGGTAAAATTGAATATTTCCCAGTACTTAATAATGGTAAAATAAATTATACATATAAAAAGAGTGGTAAAAAAATAACTGATACATATTTTAAAGCATTAGGACCACTTCACAATGTATCACAAATAAATGATTTATATAATGCTAATGCATGTTTAAAAGGAATATGTGCAAATACAGTTCTTGCAAGGATCTCAAGTGGATCATTCTATGACCTTGGAAGATTAATAAATAAATATTAGTAGAAACTACTAGTATTTTTTTTTATTTTAATGTAAAATGGATGTAGTGTAAAATAGAGGATATGCCAATGAGAAGATGTAATAAAAATAAAGGATTTTCACTAGTAGAATTATTAGGAGTAATAGTAATAATTGGAATAATTATGCTAATTGTAATGCCAAGTGTAACAGGTATAATGGAAAAGAGCAAAACAAGAACTTATGTAAATGATGCATCAAGACTTGTACACTCTGCAAAAGCAAAATACGAAGAAGAT
>ONSL01000002.1 GCA_900320505.1 uncultured Eubacteriales bacterium | reverse complement strand
TCTGATATATAATTTGTTATAGACATTTAGTCACGACCTTTCAATATTTTTTCCAATTATATTGTAACTCGACTAAATGTCTTTTTCTATACTATTTTTTATCACCACCAACACTATTTATTGTACAACCTATAATGTTTTCTTAAATGAGTATAAAGGTAAAAAACTTTTACTTTTAGAATTTGGAGTAGGCTTTAATACTCCATCTATTATTAGATTTCCATTTGAGGAGATGACTTCTCTCAACAGAAATTTTATTTTGATAAGATTTAATCGTGATACTAGATGCTTTTATGATATGGGTAGTCGATATTATGAAGTAGATGATGATATTAATGACTTTTTTAATTAATTTACATTCTTTACACTTATACTATCTTGTTTAATTGTTATTCTTTTCTTTTTAATAGTATAATGATACTAGAAAGAGTGTGGTCAGATGGATATTGTTACAAATTCAATTCGCGAATATTTAATTTCATCATTTAATAAAGATCCTAAAGACCTTTTAATTAGTGACGCTCTTTTAGTAGAGTTCATTACCTTAGATGGTATGGATTATGATGGACATACTTGTGATACTTCATTTAATGATTTAAAATATTTTAAGAATCTTAAGTATTTAGAAGTTAGTGATACTATGGTTAGTAATGCAGCGATTGATATTATTTCATCTTTTGCTAGACTTGAGAGTGTTGTTTTTAGAAATTGTACTTTTAGTAAGAATATTAAAGATTTTAATAAACTTACTAATATCAAGTGTATTAGGATTATTAATCCAAAGAATTTTGATTTAAATTATATAAGTAAGCTTAATAATTTAAAGAGAATTTATGTTAGTAATTCAAATATTCCTAGTTTGAGACCTATTAGTAATCTTGATTTAGATGCACTTGATATTAGTAGTACTAAACTTGGTAAGGATACTTTTAAGTTTATTAATACTAAATATTTAGTTGTCAGTATGGATGAATTTGACAAGTACAAGGATTCTATTTTAAAATTAAAGTGTAAGATAATGGTTATGGGTGATCCTAGGTATGGCTATTATATAGAAAAATGGATTAATTAGAGGTGAAAGGTTATGAGTATTGATAATGTATTAAAGAACAATTTAGATGATCTTAATATGGCAAAGAATCTAGCTGGAAGTTATAATAATAAGGATTTAAAAGATTATGTTGATGGTAGGATTGATTCAATTAATAAGAATAAGGGATTATATAAGTTTTTAGATGCAAATAGTGCAGTTGATTCTTACGTTATTGATTTACAACTTTTTATAAGAGTTAGTGATATTATTCATGATATTGATAGCAAAGATTTTTATAAGAGTAGATTAATTGATGTTATTAAAAATTTTGATTATTTAAAGTCTAGAAAAGACTTAACTGGTTTAATATAAAAAAGGAAGGCTATGCCTTCTTTTTTAGTATTTTCTTTATTTTAGATTTAGATTTTACATTTGTTCCGATTATTTCTGATACATCTGATATTGTTATAAATGAATTATCATCTAAATCTTCTATTATTCTTTTTAGTTCTGGTATTTCAAGTCTTGTAAGTACACAGTATAATATGCTTTTATTACCTGATATTAATCCTTCTCCTTTTATTTTTGTTGTTGTTCTTCCAAGTTTACTATATATTTCTTTTGTTATTTCTTCATCATTATCTGTTATTATGAGTGCTGCTTTTCCTTGATCTAGACCTGATATTACAAAGTCTACAACTCTATAGTTTATGTAATATGTAAGCATTGAGAATAGTGCTCTTTCTACTCCAAATATTATTCCTGCAATTATAAATATTATTATGTTTATGGATAGTGTTATTTTTGATACTGGTATCATGTATTTCTTGTTTATTACCATTGCAACTGATTCTATACCATCTACACACGCTTCATTTCTCATTACCAGTCCTGTTCCTAGTCCTAAAAGTGCTCCTCCATATACTGCTACTAATAGCATATTGTTTGTTACACTTTCAAAGTGAGAGAAGTAATATAATCCTACTGAATATATTATTATTGCGTATATTGATTTTTTTAAGAATTCTTTTCCTATACTTTTATATCCTATATATACAAGTGGTATATTTATAATTATTGTTAATATGCTCATTTGTATTTTTGTGAGTTTAGATATTATTATTGATATTCCTGTTACACCACTATCTAACATTGCATTTGGTATTAGAAAGCATTCTACTGCATAAGTTGCAAGTAATGTTCCTACAGTTATTAATATATAAGATATTAACTGTTTTAATTTATTATTTTTTATTCTTGCCATATCACACCTACTTTATAAAAATTATATATTATTTTTAAAAATGTGTAAATTTTTATTTTTATTTTTTTTAAAATGTAGTATATTGGAATTAGTTAGGGGAGAGGTTCTTATGGATGATGTATTAAATATTTTAAAGAAAGCGAAAAAGCCTATTAGTTTAGAAAAAATTTATAATAAATTGAGTCAAGTTTGTGATATTAATCTAAATGAATTAGAAGCTAAATTAAATGATATGGTAGATGATAATTTAATTTACAAGACACCTAAAGATAATTATGTTCTTTTTTCTAAAACTTCTTTTAAAGTAGGATATTTTAAAGTTAATAAAGATTTTTCTGGTGTTGTTTCTATCGATGGTAATGATTATTTAATTGATAGGAATGATTGCGGAGATGCTGTTGATGGTGATAAGGTAATAATTGATACAAGTAATAATCATAATAGATGCATAAGTGTTATTAAAAGATCTTTTGATAAAGTAGTTGGTGAAATAAAAAAAGATGGAGGTAGCTATTATGTTGTTCCTGAAAATGAAAGGTATAAGCATATTATTATTAAACTTCCAAATGGATCTTATACTCCTTCAATGAAAGTGTATGTTAAATTATCTGAAAAGATGGATGGTAATTTTTATTTAGGCAATGTTATTAATTATATAGGTTTTGCAGAAGATAAAGGTACTCTTGAAAAGGTAATTGCTTATAGTCATGGTGTTAATGATGAGTTTAGTGATGATGTAAAAGAAGAGGTTTCAAATATTCCACAAATTGTTCTTCCTGATGAAATGTTTGGAAGAGTTGATTTAAGGGATAAGAAAATATTTACTATAGATGGTGATGATACAAGAGATTTTGATGATGCTGTTAGTTTGGATTCTTTAGATGGTGGTGGATTCAGACTTGGCGTTCATATTGCTGATGTTTCTCATTATGTTAAATATGATTCTGCTTTATATGAAAGAGCACTTGATCAAGGATGTAGTACTTATCTTGATAATAAGGTTATTCCTATGCTTCCTCCTGAACTTTCAAATGGTATTTGTTCTCTTAATCCAAATGAAGATAGACTTACTTTATCTGTTTTTATTGATTATGATAAGGATGGTAATTTCTTAAAGTCTCAACTTGTACCAAGTGTTATTAATTCTAAAATGAGAATGTATTATAGTGGTGTTAATAATTTTCTTAGTGGCAAAGAGTGCGATAATAGGTATAATTGTTTTGGCAGAACTTTAAAGAATATGGATTTGCTTGCATATCTTCTTCAAAAAAAGAGGATTCTTAATGGAGCTACTTATTTGAATAGAGATGAGATAAAACTTGATGTTAGTCCTGATGGAACAGTAAATGGTTTCTTACGAAAAAGTGAAGGAAGAGGAGAAAATATAATTTCTGAGTTTATGATTGAAGCTAATAGTGCTATTGCAAGACTTATGCAAAAAAATGGTCTTCCATCACTTTACAGAGTACATGATGCACCTGATGTTCGTAAGGTAAAGGATTTTGTAATGCTATTAGGTAATCTTAATTATAATGATGATTTTATTTATGATAATCCGTATGTAATTAGTGAGATTGCTATTTATCTAGATGGACTTAAAGATGATCCTTTATGTGATACACTTAAGTATCAACTTTTGAGAACTATGAAGAAAGCACGTTATAGTGATTCAAATTCTGGTCATTTTGGTCTTGCTAATCCTTGCTATACACATTTTACATCTCCAATTAGAAGAGTATCTGATCTTACACTTCATATGCTTTTACATGATTATGTTATTGATAAGGATATAACAAAAGAAAAAAATAATATGTGGAATGATTCTCTTTCTTATATTGCTTCTCGTGCTTCAGAAAGAGAAGTTGAAGAGAAGGATTGTGAGAGAGAAGTTTTCCACTTAAAATGTGCAGAATATATGAAAAATCATGTTGGTGAAAGCTTTAATGGTACTGTTTCTTCAATTGGTAGTGATGGTATGAGTGTTGTACTTGACAATGGTGCAGAAGGTAGGGTAAGATTAAAAGAGCTACATGGTAAATATTATTATGATAGTTCGTCTTATGCTTTAATTTCACTTGATAATAGAATTAATTTTTATTTAGGTGATGTTCTTTCTTTAAAGTGCTCTGATACTTCTATTGAACTTGGAGAAGCTTATTTTGATGTAAATTCTAAAATAAGAGAAAATACAAGAATTAGTGAAAAAGTAAGTAGTAGTCCTAAAGTGAAAAAGAAGACTAATAAGGAATATGACATGTATCTTGATGTTAAAAATTTAAGACGTTAAGTTTCTTTTTTTGCTGACTTGGCTCAATTTGGTAGAGCAACGCACTCGTAACGCGTAGGTTGTAGGTTCAAGTCCTATAGTCAGCACCATTTTGTTTTTAACTCTTTTAGAGTTTTTTATATATTAATTCTAATATTTTATGAATTATATTTGCGAGGTTAATATGTTAGATGGTATTGAAATTTTTTCTCAAAGTAGTATTAAGATAAGTAGAGATAAAATAATTTATTTTGATCCTTATTTAATTGATAAGAATTATAATGATGCTGATATTATATTTATAACTCATAGTCATTATGATCATTTTTCTCCTTCTTCCATAGAGAAGGTTATGAAAGATGATACTATGTTAGTTGTTCCTACTGATTTAAAAGATAAAACTTTAAGTTTAGGTGTTCATCTAGATAATATTATTTTAGTTAGTCCTAATAATAATTATAGTGTTTGTGGCATATCTTTTAGTACACTTCCCGCTTATAATATAAATAAGCCTTATCATCCTAAAAGTAATAATTGGATTTCATATTTGATTAATATTTCTTCTTATGTTTATTATATAGCTGGAGATACCGATGCAACTAATGAAGCTAAAGAAGTTAAATGTGATGTTTCTTTTGTTCCGGTTGGTGGCACATATACTATGAATTATAAAGAAGCTGCTAAACTTATTAATATTATTAAGCCAAAATATGCTATTCCAATTCATTATAAGACTGTTGTTGGAACAGATGAAGATGCTAAGAATTTTGTATCTTTATTAGATTCTGATATTAAAAGTAGGATTTATTATTAATCTTATTTTTTTATTATTTTAAAAATGTTATACTTTAATTGGAGATGATTTAATGGAGTTTGATAAGGTTATTAGAGAAAGATGTTCTACTAGGAAGTTTAGTGATAAATTATTAGAGCAAGATAAACTTGATAAAATATTAGAGGCTGGACGTATTGCTCCAACAGCTGTTAATAAACAACCTTTTAAAGTTTATGTAGTTAGGAGTAAAGATGGTCTTTCTAAAATTGATAAAGCTACTAGATACAGATATGGAGCTCCTGTTGTACTTATGATACTTGGGAATAAAAATGAAGCTTATAGCAGAGATGATTATTCATCTTATGAGATGGATTCAACTATAGTTGCAACTCATATGATGCTTGAAGCAACCAATATAGGTGTTTCAAATATTTGGATTAAACTTTATGATAGTGATGTTTTAAAAAATGAATTTAATCTACCAGATAATTTGATACCTGTATGCTTAATGCCTATTGGATATAGGGCGGACGATTGTCCTCAAAGTATGCATCATAATACAAGAAAAAGTATTGATAAAATTGTTGAATATAGATAAAGAGATGATATTATGGAAAAACAAACTGCTGGAAGAGATAATTTAGGCACTTTAGCACCAGAGTTTGCATATTTAAATGATGATGTTTTATTTGGTGAGGTATGGTCAAGAGAAGATAAACTTTCTTTAAGAGATAGGTCAATGATAACTATATCAGCTTTAATGGCTTTAGGACTTTATCCACAACTAAAGTCTCATTTAATGTTTGGAAAAAAGCATGGAATTACTAAAGAAGAAGCTGTTGAGATGGTAACACAACTTGCATTCTATGTTGGATAGCCTAAGGCTTGGAGTACTTTCCCATTAATAGAAGAAGTTTATGGAAAAAATGAATAATTGAACTGGCATAACAAGAGTAAGAATGTTTATATATGATGACTGTAAAATAGCAAAATCAATTATTGAGCCCAATTATTTAATGGAAAAATATACACAAAAAATAAAGAGTTTATGTATGTTATTTCATGACAAGCTAAAATAATAATTGATAGAGAAGAGTCTTTTAATTCTTTAAGTGCTATAATAGATTTAAAATAATCAAGTATTGGATGTGATTTTATGGATAGAATTAGATATGCATATAGAACTAGTTTTCTTGGCATTATATGCAATGTATTTTTAGCGGTTATAAAGTGCATTATTGCAATTATTAGTAATAGTCAGTCACTTCTTGCTGATGCTTTTAATAGTTTGGGTGATATTTTGTCGTCATTTATGACTTTTGTTGGTAATAAAATTAGTAGTAAGGTGGCAGATGATGATCATAATTTAGGTCATGGAAAAGCTGAATATATTTTTAGTATGTTAATTAGTATAGTTATGTTTATTTTAAGTTTTACTACTATTAAGAGTTCAGTACTTTCTATTATAAATGGAGAAAAAATAAATTATTCTATTTGGTTAATTATTGTTTGTATTATTACTATTGTTACGAAACTGTTATTATTCCTAATTACGAATAATTTTTATAAAAGGACAAATAATATTTTAATTAAAGCTAGTAGTGTTGATCATAGAAATGATGTTTTGGTAACGTCTATTACACTTTTATCTATTATTTTATCTTATTTTGGCTTTAAATATGTTGATGGTATTGTTGGCACTATTATTTCATTATGCATTTTGTTTTCTGCTTTTAAGATATTTAGGGAAA
The DNA here is from genome assembly GCA_900320505.1 of uncultured Eubacteriales bacterium. Taxonomy (GTDB): domain Bacteria; phylum Bacillota_I; class Bacilli_A; order RF39; family UBA660; genus UBA2730. Next base: position 43,542 of record ONSL01000002.1, on the reverse strand, counting down.
GTTATGATGTTTTAATGGATAAGGCAATTGATGATAAAACTAAAGATAAGATTTTAAGGATTATTAGTAAGCATTCTGAAATAGATCATATTAGACATTTTAATTCAACTCCTGTTGGTTATAGATATCAAATATCTTTTACCATTTTTGTTGATGGTAATTTATCAACTTATGAAAGTCATGATATTGCAAATAAATTAGAGAAGGAAATTGATGATCTTGTTCCAGAGGTTTATTTAACTGTTATACATGTTAATCCAATTGATGAAAAGTAGAGGTGTTTATTTATGAAAAATGATTTTAATTTAGATTATATTTCCTTTAGATAGAGTACATATTCTGATAAGGATATTATAGAAAAATTAATTATTATGTGTTTTGGGTCTTTTCCTATTGATGAAAGTGCACTTGGGAATATTGATAATAGGTATTATCTTGCTTTTCTTAATAATAAACTTATCGTAATGTCTGGACTTGTTAGTAAAACTTCTTCATATTATGGTTTGGAGATTAGTTTTACTTGTACTGATCCTAATTATAAAAGACATGGTATTATGACCTTATTAATTAATAAAACACTTGAAAATATTAAAGAGGATGTTTATTGTGAATGTTGCCATTATTGTGATAAAAATAATTGTAATTATAGTGTTTATTTGTGGAGAAGAAAATTATGAAAAGTTTAATTATTTATTTTAGTAGAGCTGGGGAAATTTATGGTACTTGATATATAGAAAAAGGGAATACAGAATATATTGCTGATTAGAAGCAACTGGTGCTGATAGTTTTAAAGCGGAACCTTTAGTTCCTGATTACAAGACTTGTATAGAATAAGCGAAAGAAGGGTTAATAATGCACCTATAAAGGGTAAAATTAGTGATATATCAGAATATGATGTTATTCATATTATTTGTAATAGAAAGTGGATTAAAAGAATTTTAAAGAATTTTAAAAAGATAAATAAACATGCTAAACTTATGTTTTTTATTGATTTAATTACTATGATTATTTATGTTATATATTATTTTTTCTATTACTCTTTCATTATATTCAATTTATAATACGGTTTATAGTTTTCCATTTATGTCTGTTTTTGGTTAAGAAGACTAGTTATCTTCTTTTTATTTTGATATAATTTATGTATGGGAGTAGTAAGTATGAAGAAAGTAAAAATAATAACTGCTTTTATATTAATTATAATTATATGCGCAATTTTATTTAGTAATAGGCAGTTTGTTCCTAAAAATTATTATAATAAAGTTAAAACTGGTGGTAATATTGAGTCTAAATATATGAGTTTAGGTAAATATGATACTTCAAAGTATGAAGAAGAGGTTATGCAAGAGGCTAAAAAGTATATTATTTATTATCCAAGTGAGATGGAAAATGAAAATAAGAAGTATCCTGTTGTAGTTTTTTTAAATGATATCGATATTCCTGCTTCAAAGTATTATCATTTATTAGAGCATATGGCATCATGGGGATTTATTGCAGTTGGAAGTGAAAGCGAGTATGACTGGAGTGGCTTTTCATCTAATACTACAATTAATCATCTTAAAAATTTAGATTCTAAAAAGAAATATAATGATAAAAATAATATATTTTATAATAGTATTGATTTAGATAACGTTGGTATTACTGGTTATTCAGAGGGTGCTATTGGGGTTTTAAATGCTATTACTAAGTCAGAAAATAAAGATGTTTATAAGTGTGCTGTTTCAATATCACCTACTAATAAGACTTTATCTGATAGGTTTGAATGGTATTATGATGCAAGTCTTGTAAAGAGTCCAATTCTTTTGATTTCTAGCGATGATACATCTAATGATTCTGGTGTTAGTTTAAAGCAACTTAAGAGTATTTATAATGAAGTTTCTGGAGATAAAATTATGATGGTAAGAAAAAATACTAAACGTGATAAAATGATTTATTCTGCTGATGGTTATGTAACAGCTTGGTTTATGTATTATTTAAAAGATGATGTTGATGCTTCTAAAGCTTTTATGGGTGATAATGCAGAGGTTATAAATAACAAACTTTATAAAGATATTGAAAGGAGTTTTTAATTTTTTAAATGAAAGTTTTAAGTATAACAGAGCCTTATGCAACTCTTATAGCAAATGGTGTTAAAAAAATTGAAACTAGAAGTTGGAAGACTAATTACAGAGGAAAAATTTATATTCATGCTAGTTCTACAAAGATACATAGGGATACTTTAAATAATTCTGAATTAATGTCTCTTTTCGATTTAAATTGTCTTAATTACGGCTTTATTATTTGTTCTTGCACTCTTAAAGATTGTGTTAGTATTGATGATGATTTTATAAATAGTGTTAAGAAAAATAAAAATGAATTTGTATCTGGATTTTATAGTAATGGAAGATATGCATGGATACTTGACGATATAAAAGTTTTAGATAAACCTATTAAAGCGAAAGGTCATCTTGGTATATGGAATTATGAGAGATAAAATATTTTACTTTTTAACTAAAATACCTAAAGGAAAAGTTGCTACTTATAAACAGATTGCTCTTTATCTTGGCAATGGCAGGCTTGCAAGAGTAGTTGGTAATATTTTACATAGTAATACTGATTCTATAAAATACCCTTGTTATAAGGTTGTAAATAGTAGGGGATGCCTTTCTAAAAATTATGCTTTTGGTGGTATAAATGAACAAAAAAGAAGACTTAATTTGGATGGCATTGTGGTTAATAATTTTAAAGTCGATTTAGAAAAATATCAGTGGAAAATCTGATGTTTTTTGTTTGGTTTTAAATAGACCTTTTAAATCTTTAAGTATGGGTGAAAGAACTAAAATTCTTCTTGCAACACTTTTTTTTAAGGATAATAAATTTTTTTAATAGAATTCAAATTGAAGATGTTATTATTAATTATAAGCTAACAATTATTTTTTTATCTCATGATTATAGATTTGGTGAGAACGTTTGTACAAAGATTTTAGATATATGAAGAGGCAAGTAGACTTGCTTTTTTCTTTACATATAATATAATTAAATTATGAAGAAGTTTGTAGTTAAAAATTTTAAATGGTTTATATTTATATTTTGTATTTTAATGTTTTTATTAATTTTTGTTTTGATGTCTAATGGTAAATTAATTAAATTTGATAATTCTTTTTATGAATTTGTTTATAGTATTGGTACTTATGATTTTTTTAAAACTATTACTTTTTTTGGTAGCGCTTTTTTATTAATTTGTTTTACTTTACTTCTTTACTTTGTTATAAAAAATAAAAAGACTTGGATATCTGTTATTTTTAATTTATGTATAGTAAGTATTTTAAATTTTATTTTAAAGATTATTATTCAAAGACCTAGACCTAATTTAAAATTAATTAATGTTAGTGGTTATAGTTTTCCTTCTGGACATTCTATGAGTAGTATGGCTTTTTATGGTTATCTTATTTATTTAATATATAAGTCTAATTACAATAAATGTATTAAAATAACATTAATTTTGATTTTAAGTTTACTAATTATTCTTATTGGTATTAGTAGAGTTTATTTAGGTGTACATTATATTAGTGATGTATTAGCAGGATTTCTTGTTTCTATTTCTTATCTTATTGTTTATACTAGTTTGTATCATAAATTTGTTGGAGGTTCAAAATGAAAAATGCTATTAAGAGAGGTCTTATTGTTTTAATTGGTGTCATTTTACAGATTGGTTTTGCTATTTCTATTAGGTATTTTTTTGCAAAACATATTCTTATTATTGGTTTTATTTATAGATTTATTGGTATTTTAATTTGTCTTGCTATTATTAGAAATAGTACAAAGCTTTCTAATGATTTATCATGGATTCTTTTAATTACAATTTTCCCTATATTTGGTACTTTAACTTATATTGTAATTGCTAGAAGTACTTTAAATAATAAACTTCTTAAGAGTATTTATAAGAAAGAAAAAGAATATTTAAAATACTGTGATACTTCTTCTAGTATAAAAAAGGATGTTGAAAATAGTAATTTAGATATTTTAAAGTTTATTTTAGAAAGTCATAATCCTGTTACTAGATGTAATAAGCTTACTTATTATCCTTTTGGAGAAGATTTTTACCCTGATTTGATTAAGGAGCTTAAGAGTGCTCAAAAGTTTATATTTATGGAATATTTTATTATTAGAGATGGTAAGGTATGGAATAGTATTTTAGATATTTTGAAAGAGAAAGCTAGTAGCAATGTAGATGTTAGGATAATGTATGATGATATGGGGTCTCTTGCAAGTTATTCTACTAGATATCCAAGAGAGCTTGAAAAGTATGGTATAAAATGCATATCTTTTAATAAGATGAGTCCTTTTAGGGGCATGTTTATGAATAATAGAGATCATAGAAAAATTACTGTTGTTGATGGAAGAGTTGGTTTTACTGGTGGTATTAATTTATCTGATGAATATATGAATATTACTCATCCTAAAGGTGTTTGGAAAGATAATGCTGTTAAAGTTTATGGACCTGCTGTTTTTAATTTTACCATTACTTTTTTAACTCTTTGGAATGCTAATTTAGATTTTGATAAGGATATTTCTAAATTTAAATACGATTTTAGTAATGCTAATATAAAGGATGATGGCTATATTGTTCCATATGATTCTTCTCCTTTTGGTAATTCTTTAATAGGTGAGGATGTTTATCTTGATATTATTAATGATGCTAAAGACTATGTTTATATTTATACACCATATCTTATTATTGATACCGATGTTATTAATAGTTTAATAAGAGCTTCTAAAAGAGGTGTTGATGTTAAAATTATAGTTCCTTATATTCCTGATAAGAAACTTACTTATACTATAAGTTCTTCTTATTTTGAATCTTTATATGATGCAGGGGTTAAGATTTATAAATATAAGCCTGGCTTTATTCATGCTAAAATGTTTGTATCAGATGATGTTCGCGCATCTATTGGTACTCTTAATCTTGATTATAGAAGTTTATATTTACATTTTGAAAATGGTGTTTATTTGGAAGGTAGACATGAGGTTTTAACTATGAAAAAAGACTTTAATGATACTTTAAAGTCTTGCAGGCTTATTAAAAAAGAAGAAGCTAAACCTAATATTTTTGTTCGCATTTGGCAAAGTGTTTTAAGGCTTATTGCTCCTTTATTTTAAATTTTTCTATTTCACTATATATTAGTTCTGATGCTGTTTTAACAAAGGCATTTATGTCGTTCATGTTAAACAGTATTTTTTTATCACATGTTGAGTTTTCTACTATTTTTCCAACTTCTTTTATTATTACATCTGTTTTATCGTATGGGTATTCATCAATATATTTTGGTATGTTTAATTTTCTTTTTTCATAAAATATGTCAAGTGGTAGTTTATATCTGTCTATTACTTGTATATTTAGATTTGTATAGTCACTATATATTAGGCTATTTATTTCTTCGGGAGTGTATTTTCTTCCTTTTTCTTCCATATCTTCTACCCAGTCTTGTTTTATTTCACTTATAAAATATTTAAACCAAAAGTAGTCTGTATATAGATGTATATAATATCCCATTGTAAATGGATCTTTTAAATATTTGTTATATTTTTTTTCAAATTCTTTCATGTTTGGCCATGGGTCTTTATCTTTTTCTTGAAAGTGTGTTTGCCATTTTTCCATACCAACATATTTTGCAACATCTGGTGCGATTGAGCCTACTAAATATTCTTTTTCTTTGTATTTTAATTTTTTGTTTATTTCAGTTGCAACTGCCATATGTATTATTGAACTTGCCATATTATCACCATAAAAATGGTACTATAAATTAAAAAAAATTTCAATTAGTCCTTTATATATTTTCTTAAAAATGTTATTATTGTTATAGGTTAGGGTTCTATTTACTTGAATACAAATTTTTTGTATAATATAAAATGCGTTTGGAGATGATTTGATGACTATAACTTTTACGGATGTAGTTAGTATAATTAGAAAAATAATTGATATTTCTATTGTATGGTTTTTATGCTATACAATATTAAAAAATTTAAAAAATAATGTAAAGTTATCTTTAATTTTTAAGGGTGTATTTTTAATTATTGTTTTAAAGGTTATTGCACAGTGGCTTGGATTTACTACTGTAAATTTACTTCTTGATTATGTTATTATGTATGGACCTCTTGCTTTAATTGTTATTTTCCAACCTGAAATTAGAGATATTTTGGAACAACTTGGTAGATCTCAACTTTTGGGTAGACATAAGGTTCTTACTGTTGATGAAAGAGAAAAGATGGTTTATCAGATAGTTACTGCAATGGATTATTTACGAAAGAATAAAATTGGTGCTTTAATTGTTATTGAACGTGATATAAGTTTAGGTAATTATATTGACAAGGCTAAAAAGATTTATGCTGATTTATCTGCTGATCTTCTTGATGCAATATTTTACGAAGGAAATCCACTTCATGATGGTGGCGTAATTATACAAGGTGATAAAATAACATGTGCTGGTGCTGTTTTCCCAACTGATAATAGTCCTAAGTTCCAGACAAAGCATTTAGGTACTAGACATAGAGCAGCTGTTGGTATTAGTGAGGAGACAGATTGTATAAGTCTTATTGTGTCTGAAGAAACTGGTAAGATGAGTATTGCTATTAAAGGAGAACTTTTCTATGGACTATCACTTGAGGATGTTCGTATGATGCTTATCGATGAACTTAAACCAAAGACTCAAAAAGATGATGTAGATAGCGAGGATGATATTTATGAAGAAGACAACTAATATTTTTAAAATTATTTTTCATCCTATTGCAGTTTTCTTTGATAAATGGATAATAACTCCTGTTACAAAGCTTGTTTTAGGTATTAGTAATTTATTTAATAATAGATCTAAAAAATTTGATAAACTTATGGGAAAGAAGTCTACTTTATTAATAGTTTCTCTTCTTATAAGTGTTGGTATATTTTTAATAGTTGATAATGAGTCTAATGTACTTGTTGATCAATATGCTGAAGTTTTATATAATCAAAAAGTTAATGCAACATATAATGAAGAGCTTTATGTTGTTGAAGGACTTCCAAAAACTGTTGATGTTACTTTGATTGGTCAGAAACGTCATATATTTCTTGCTAAACAATCTCCTTCTAAAGGTGTTACTGTTGATTTAACAGGGTTAAAGCCAGGTAATCATAAGGTTCAGTTAAAGTATTCTGAAAGAATTAAGTCACTAGATTATAAGCTTGATCCATCTGAAGTTACTGTTACTATTTATGAGAAAGTTTCTGATACTAGATCTCTTACTGTTGATATTTTACATCAGGATGATCTTGATTCTAAACTTCATATTCAGGATGTTAAACTTAATCGTGATACTGTAATTGTTAAGGGTGCAGAGTATATGCTTAAGAAGGTTGCAACTGTTCGTGCGCTAGTTGACGTTGATGAGATTAGTAATCCAAAAGAAGGTACTATAACTCTTAAGAAAGTTCCTCTAGTTGCTTATGATTCTAATGGTAATGTTTTAGATGTTGAAGTTGTTCCAAATAATGTTACTGCAAAAGTTACTATTGCAAGTCCTAGTAAGACTGTTCCAATTAGGGTTATACCAAAAGGAAATGTTGCACTTGGAAAGGCGATAAGTTCTCTTACACTTTCTGCTTCAAATGTTACTATTTATGGTGATGAGACAGTACTAAATGATATTGACAATATTGAAGTTCCAATTGATGTTAAGAATTTAAGTGAAAATAAGAAGTTTAATGTTACTATTTCTAAACCTAATGGTGTTACTGATTTAAGTGTTAAAGATATAGCAGTTGATGTTACTCTTGATAATTCAGTTACTAAGGAGTTTACAAATGTTGCAGTATCTACTGAAAACTTAAATAGTAAGTACAAAGCACAAGCTTTAAGTGAGGAAGACTCTAGTGTTACTGTTGTTGTTACTGGTAGTCAATCTAATATAGATGCATTAACTTCATCTGATATCAGTGCCTATATTGATTTAAAGAACTATGGTGTTGGTGAGCATGAAGTTCCTGTTAAGGTTAAGGGTGATGATCTTCGTCTTACTTATAGTTCTAAAACTAAAAAGGTTAAAGTTAAGATTACTCAAAAATAAAAGAGCTTAAGCTCTTTTTTCTTCTATTAAATAGTTTATTGATATTAGACTTGCTACTCCTATTATTATGTATATAATATTATCTATCATTTTATTTGATATTATTGTTGATACTATGTTTATATCAAATATTCCTATTAGTAGCCAGTTTATTCCACCAATTATTGTAAGTACTAATGCTATTTTTTCTATTATTTCCATTTAATCATCCTTTCTTTTTTATTTTTAACATATTTTTACTTTTTATACGTATATTTTATTAGGTGATTTATTTGAAAAGGTTATTATGTTTATTAATTGGTATTGTTTTTATTACTGGATGTTCCTCTATGAATGATAGAAAAGCACTTAAGATGTTTAAAGATAAGGCAGATAGTAAGAGCTATATATTAAGTGGTGATTTAACTGTTAATAATTCAAATAATGTTTATAAGTATGATGTTTCTGTTTTTTATAAGAATAATATGTATAGAGTTAAGCTTTTAAATAAAGATACTAATTATTCTCAAATTATTTTAAAAAATAATAAAGGCGTTTATATAGTTACTCCTTCTCTTAATAAGAGTTTTAAGTTTCAGAGCAACTGGCCTTATAATAATTCTGAAGTTTATCTTCTTAAAAGTCTTCTTTCTGATATAGAAGGTGATGATAATAGAAAGTTTAAAAAAGAAAAGAATATGTATTCTTTTAGCACTTCTGTTAATTATCCTAGCAATAGACATTTAGTTAGACAAAGTATTATTTTTGATAGGAAAATGAATGCTAAAAGAGTTAATGTCTATGATGATAATGGAAGTATTGTTATAAATATGATATTTAATAAAATTAAGTATAATAAATATATTGCTAATAGTAATTTTAAGCTTGATAATAATTTAAGCATTAAGGAAACTTTTGAAAGCAGTAGTGAAGTGCAAAGTGTTTATCCTTTAGATATTCCTTCAGGCACTCATCTTTCTAATGAAGATAAAAGCGAAGATGGTAAAAGTGTTATTATGACTTTTGATGGTGATAAACCTTTTACTCTTGTTGAGGAGGTTTTAGAAGCTAGTCCAAAAGAAACTGTGATACCTACATTTGGGGAACCTGTCTATTTACAAGATGGTTACGGAACAGTTTCTGATAATTCAGTTTACTTTACTAGTGGTAAAAATTCTTATTATCTTGTTAGTGATTCTTTAAATAAAGATGAACTTGTTTCTGTTGCTTCTTCAATTAATGCAGTTCCTACTATGAAATAGTCTTTACTTTTTGTTAATTATTATGCTATACTTCTATTGGTGGTTATATGGCAAAAAGAAAAAAGACATCAAACAATATAGATATAGATACTAGTACTAGTTTTAGTGGTACTATTAAGGTAATAGTTGCTATACTTGTTATATTTGTTCTTTTCTATTTACTTACTGTGGTTATATTAAATCATAGAAGTAGTAAGATTGAGACTAATAACAGTATTGAGTATACTAAAATTCTTGCGGGTTCTACGTTTAAAATTAAGTCAAATGATTATTTAGTTTTCTTCTATGATTCAACTTCTGATGATTCATCTGATTATGCTGAACTTGTTTCTAAGTATAGAAATAAGAAGAAGTCACTTGAAATTTATACTGTTGATTTAAATGAAGGACTAAATAAGAGATATATAAGTAGTGATGCTAATAAAGATGTACAAAGTATCAAAGATTTAAAAGTTAATGGTGCTACTATTATAAGAATTAAAGATCATAAAAATGTTTCTTATGTTACAGAAAATTTTAGTGATTATTTAGATAGTACTATAGAGTAGTACCTTTCTATGCCTCAATAGCTCAGTTGGTTAGAGCACTTGACTGTTAATCAAGGGGTCCTAGGTTCAAGTCCTAGTTGGGGCGCCATTTTGTTAATAATCGCTTATGGCGATTTTTATATTATATAAGGAATATGAGGAGAATCATGAAAAAGAAAAAAAGAGAAAGAAAAGAAAAAGATAAGAAGTTTAATTTATTTAATAAGAATGATGTTAAATTAAAGAAGACTAAAGAAAAAAGAAAGAAGAAAAGGGATAAGGAAGATAGGGATAAAAGCGATAGTATTTTAAATGTTAAATTTAATTTAATTGAAGCTGTTATACTTGTTGTTGTTTCTTTGATATTTGGTGCCATTATTGGTGAAATTGTTTCTTCTAATAATGAAGATGATAAATATCTTAATAATTTTAAAGATGTTTATTATAGTCTTTATAATGATTATTATAAGAAGGTTAGTCGAAAAAAGTTAATTGATGGTGCTATTAATGGTATGATGTCTGAACTTGGTGATCCTTATTCTACATATATGGATGAAGAGGAGTCTGAAACATTTAATAATACTGTAAATGGTTCCTATAAGGGAATTGGTGTTCAGGTTAGTATAATTGATTCTAAGGTTACTATAGTTTCTGTCTTTGATGGAAGTCCTGCATCTCGTGCTGGTTTAAAAACTGGTGATATTATTAATAAAGTAAATGATACAGATGTTAGTGGTAAAACACTTGATGAAGTTGTTAGTTTAATAAAGAAGAAATCACATCTTACTTTAAATGTTACTAGGGATAGTAAAACATTTGATACTGAACTTACTTTATCTAATGTTGATATTCCATCCGTTAGTAGTAAGACTTTTGATAGAAATGGTAAGAAAGTTGGATATCTTAATATAAGTATGTTTTCTAGTAATACTTATAAACAATTTAAAAATAAACTTACTGAACTCGAAAAGGATAATATTGATTCTTTAGTTATAGATGTTAGAGATAATCCAGGAGGAGCTCTTGATCAAGTTACTAAGATTCTTTCTATGTTTATGGATAGGAAACATGTGCTTTATCAAATAGAGTCTAATGGTAAAAAGACAAAGTATTATTCACTTTCAAATGAGAAGAGAACTTATAAGGTTGTTGTTCTTATTAATAGTAATAGTGCTTCTGCATCTGAGATTCTTGCTGGTGCAATGAATGAAAGTTATGAATCAGAACTTGTTGGAACAACTACTTATGGAAAAGGTACTGTTCAAAAAGAATATACATTATCTAATGGTACTAGTTTAAAATATACTTCTGAAAAATGGCTTACTCCTCGTGGTAATAGTATTAATAAAAAAGGTATTAAACCTACAATAGAAGTTAGTTTAGATGATAATTATTATAATAATCCTTCAGTTGATACTGATAATCAACTTCAAACTGCTATTGAAGAAGCATCAAAAAAGTGATAGTTTATATCACTTTTTCTGTTTCTATTATTAATTGTTTTCCTTTGTTATAACTACATGTTGTTAGCACTAACTCATTATCATATTTCTTTTCTATTTCTAATGTTCCATCTTTTTCTTCTTCATATATGTTTTTCACAATGTATTTATCTATTCTTTCATTAAATTTTAATGATACAATATCGTTTTCTTCCAATTTATATAGATTTTTAAAATATGCTATTTCTCCAATACCTGAATGTGCAACTAATACTTTTAAGTCTTCATCATTTTTTAGTATTGTTATATTTTTATTTATGTTATTTTCTTTTGTATTCATTTTATATATTGGTTTATTATATATTTTTATTTTATCTATTGTAATTGTTGCGAGAAGATTATCTTGAAGATTATTTTTAAGTATTTGTTTTTCTTCTTTTATTTTTCCTTCTGCTATATTTATTTTTGGTGTATCATAACAATATAGTTTATTATTAACTATATTGTTTTCTTTTACATTTAATGAAAACAATATAAATAATATTATTTTGTATAACATTTTTTAAGTATCAGTACTGGAAATATTAGAAATAATAGTAATAATAGGGAGTTTCCTTCTTCTATACCACTATTTGGAACATCTATTTTATAATCGAATAGTTTATATACGTAATCATTGTCATTATCGTCTACAACTATTTCAAAATCTTCTACTTTTTGATATCCTTCTGTTGTATTTTTTTGAGATACTTTATATGTTCCATATGGAAGCATAGCTTTAGCATTTCCTTCATTATCTGTTGTTATTTCTTTTATTTTGTTTCCATTTTTATCTGTTATTTCAAATGTAATTCCAGATTCGCTTTTTAAATTTTCTTTTCCATATTCTTTATGTATAGTTATTTCTTTTTTTATTACTTTATTTACTATACCTAATATTATTGTATCTCTATCATCTGTTACTTCAAAGTCTATTTTTTCTTGATTTAGATTATATCCTTTACCAGGCTTAATTTCTTTAAGATAATATTTTCCATTATCGATGTTTGTAGTTTGACCTCTTTGATTTTTAATTTCTACTTTTCTTACTAGATTGTCTTTTTCATCATATATTCCGATTACTGCACCATCTAGTTCTGCTTCTCCATTTTTAACACTACCTGTTTCACTATCATTTTTAATTATGATAATCTTGTTGTTTTTTCCTGTTACTTTTATGTTAAATGAATTGATTTCAAATTGGCCAGGTGTTATTAGGCTTTGATTTGTTTCACTATAGTAGTATCCGGCTTGTCTACCTTCTCTTGGTGAATTTCTTGTGAATGTTATTTCTCTTGTTCCTTTCTGAATATTTTTAATTATCACTTGATTTCCTTTAATTTCTACACCTTCATTTGGTGTCTTATAGTCACTTATAACATTATTCTCATCTGTTAATGTTAATGTATCACCAACATAACCGCTTGTTTTTCCAACTAATTTAGGTTCAGTATCATACCAATTTATCAAACGACTTATTTCATCCATTTCTTCTTGAAATATTTCTATTCTTGGACCATTCAATCCATTTGTGAAATACATTGGTCTTGAAAGTGGCTCAAGTGATCTCCAAATCATAACTTGTGATACTGCATACCATTTTGGATCTGTGTGATCTTTGTATCCATATCCGAAATCTATTATTTTTGATACGAATTTATACATGTTTTCATCTAATCTCCAATTTTCTGCAGCACCATAGTTTACTTTTGGGTCGAAATCTTTAAAGGGTTCTGCACAATATGCGATTGTGTTGTCATCATCTCTTCTGAAGATTCTTGCTTTTTGAAATTTAGAGTATCCGTCTTCTCTTACACTCTTTGTGTATATTCCATCGATGTATTCTGCTTCATGAAATGTTAGTGCATGTGCATTTAATGATTTTACTCCAATTAATAATATTATTGTCAATAAGAAAATTATATATTTTTTCATAAAATCCCTCCTTTTTCTTTTGACAAGTGATAGGATACAATATTATAATTAAGTTGACAAATGATTAAAATTGCATTTCTGTGGTAATTTTTTTACAGAAATGCAATTTTCTCTAGGGAATTTTTGCATTTCTGCAGTGTTTTTTTTACAGAAATGCAAGTTTGGGGTGATTTTAATGAATGATATAGAAATTTCACATAGTATAGAGTTAAATGATATAGGAAGTGTTGCAGAAAGACTAGGACTTAATTCATCTAATGTTATTTTTTATGGTAATCATATGGCTAAAATTGATTATAGTGATATTGATAATAAAGATAATTATGGAAAGCTTATTTTAGTTACTAGTATTAATCCTACTCCTTATGGAGAAGGGAAAACTACTGTTAGTATTGGGCTTTGCGATGCTATTTCAAAACTAGGACTTAATGCTTCACTTGCTTTACGTGAACCTTCTATGGGACCTGTTTTTGGTATTAAAGGTGGAGCTTGCGGAGGAGGACATTCTCAAATTGTTCCAATGGAAAATATTAATCTAAATTTTACCGGTGATTTTGCTGCAATTGAATCTGCAAATAACTTACTCGCTGCAGCGATTGATAATCATATAGAGAAGGGTAATAAACTTGATTTTCAAAAGGTTACCTTTAGAAGATGTTTGGATGTTAATGATAGATCTTTAAGAACTGTTAAGACTAAACTTTCTGATACTTCTTTTGATATTACTGCTGCATCTGAGGTTATGGCTCTTTTCTGTCTTTCTAAAGATATTGATGATTTGAAGATTAGACTTGGAAATATCATATGTGGATATAATTCTAATAAACAACCAATATATGCAAAAGATCTTAATATAGAAGGTGCACTTACTGTTATTTTAAAAGATGCAATTAAACCTAATCTTGTTCAGACACTTGAAGGTAATCCTGCTATTGTTCATGGTGGACCTTTTGCTAATATTGCACAAGGCACTAATTCTGTTATTGCAACTAAAACTTCACTTACTCTTTCTGATTATACAATTACTGAAGCTGGATTTGGTTCTGACCTTGGTGCAGAAAAGTTCTTTGATATAAAATGTAGGCTTAATGGATTAAAACCTGATTGTTGTGTTATAGTTGCTACTGTTAAAGCTTTAAAATATAATGCTGGTGTTACTGATACTGATATTTTAACTCCTGATCCTGAAAAGGTTAGGGAAGGACTTCCAAATTTATCTATTCATATTCAGAATATGCTTAAGTTTAATTCTAATATTGTTGTTTGCATTAACAAATATGATACAGATTCTCAAGATGAAGTTAATGTTATTGAAGATTTTCTTAATAGCAGGCATATTAATTATGCTGTTTCTACTGCATATAAGGATGGCGGAGATGGTGCAATTTCTCTTGCAAATGAGGTTTTGAATGTTTTAAATAATGAGAATAAATTTAATACTATTTATGATTTAGATGATGATATCTTTACAAAGATAGATAAAGTTGCAAAAGAAATTTATAGATCTAGTAATGTGGAATATTCTTCCAATGCTCTTTCTAAATTAAACGAAATTAAAAATAGTCCTTTTAAGAACTATCCTATATGTATTTCTAAAACTCAATATTCAATTAGTGATGATGCTAAAAAACTAAATGCTCCTATTAATAATACACTTCATGTTAAGGATGTTAGAGTATATGGAGGGGCTGGATTTATTACAATTCTTACTGGTAATGTTTATACTATGCCTGGACTTCCAAAAAATCCTAATTATGAAAAGATTGATTTAGTTAATGGTAAAGTTATTGGACTTGAATAATAAAAAAGCACTTTGATTAGTGCTTTTATTGTGCTTGTTCTTGTACAGCATTATTTTGTTCTGTTTGTGTATTATTTGTGTCAGTATTTTCTGTTTGAGTATTCTGTGTAACTGTTGTTTGTGATTTGTTATCTGTATTTTCTATAAATGTTTGTTTGTTTTCATATATTTCCACAGTTCCTGTGTATATCTTATTTTGATATGCTACAGAATACTGATATGTTCCAACTACTTTTGTATTTACTCCAGATAAATCAATTGTTATTTCACTCTTTGCTTCTTCTGGTATTTCTTCTGTTATGTAATCATTTATATTTTTAGGAAGACTTCCTCCTAATTCTACTCTTATGTTTTTAAGCGTTATATTGTTGATTACTGGTGTTTTTTCTTTTACATTTACTATTCCATTATATTTTTTCTCTTTATATGTTATTTGATATGTATAAGTACCTGGCTCTGCTACATTAATTAGTGATGTATCAAGTTTACATTTTTTTAGTGTTGTTTTACTTAATTCATCTATATTTTCTATATAATCTTTAACATCTACACTTAGCGGCATATTTGGTTCTATTGTTATTTCTTTAAGTACTGGTACTACATTTTTGTTTGCTGTTGATCTTTGTATTACTTTAACATATACTTTGTTTTTACCTTTTTTATTTATTACTTTTTTATTTAATGTTGCACCTGTTGTTATTGAAAGTAGTCCTGAAACTGCAAGTGATGCCATTAAAACATTTATTCCGATTTTATCTTTGTTTATTTTCATATTATACCTCATCTACTTTATATATAAAGATTATAATATAATATCTGAATTAATACAAGTTGAAGTTTTAATATTATTCTATTATAATGGTATTAGGAGTTGTTAAAATGGCTTTTATTTATTTAATGGTTTTTATTATATTTTTATTATTTTTTATATGTCTTCATAATAAGATTTGTTTTTCTATTATGATTAGTTCACTTTTTAGTTTTATTTTTAGTCTTATTAATACTAATCTTTTATATGAAATTTTATTTTTTATATTTATTTATGTTATTTCTTTTTTAGTTTGTAAATTTCTTTTAAAGAAATGATTTATCTCCTTGATATACATTTCTTTTAACCATTTCTTTATCTATATCATCAATAACCTGAAATTTTTTTAGTAGCCAAGAAGGCTCTATTAAGTCTTCTTTTTTTGGATCTCCTGTTATTCTATGTATTACTATTTCTGGTCTTAATAGTTCTAACTGTTTTATTACTATATCAACATATTCTTTTTCAGTTAGCACATGGAATTTTTTTTCTTTATACATTTCTGCTAGTTTTGTTCCCTCACATATTGATAGCATGTGTATTTTTATTCCTTGTATATCTAGTTTATTTAAATACTTGACTGTGTTTAACATATCTTCTTCTGTTTCTCCTGGAAGTCCATTTATTATATGAACAACTACATTTATATTTTTTTTTCTTAATTTTTTTACCATTTCTTCAAAGTTTTCCAGTGTATTACATCTGTTTATTAGTTTGCTTGTTTTTTCATTTGTTGTTTGAAGTCCAAGCTCTACTGTTAGGAATGTTCTTTTATTAAGATCTTCTAGGTAGTCAAGACACTCATCTGTTATTGCATCACTTCTAGTTGCTATCGCAAGTCCTACAACACCATCTTCATTAAGTACACTTTCATATTTTTCTTTCAATACATTAACAGGTGCATATGTATTTGTACGTGCTTGGAAGTATGCTATACATTTTGCATCTGGCCATTTCTTTTCCATATTTTTTTTTATTTTTCTAAATTGAGTTTTTAAATCTTCTTTTTTATTTCCTGCAAATTCTCCACTTCCGGATTTAGAACAATATATGCATCCACCAAATCCTTTTGTTCCATCTATATTTGGACAAGTAAATCCTGCATTTAGTGATATTTTCATTACTTTTTCATGGAATTTTGTTTTTAAAAAGTAGTTTAATGTATGATATCTTTTGTTATCTAATGTGTATTTAAATTTGTTCATTTCTGCTCCTTTTTTCTTTATAGTATACCACAAATATGTTATAATTTAGTTATATAGTAGGTGGTTTTATGGAAAAGGTCAAGTTGAAAATGAAGAAACCTTTTAAAATTTTTGTTAAAATTGTTTCTATTATTCTTATAATTCTTTTAATACTATTTATTATTTGGACTATTATTCTTGATAGCTTTAGAAGCATTGGATATTCTAAAGCTGCTACTATTAATATTTTTAAAGAATTTAAGATTCAGGTTGCAACTGATAATCCTAATAATAAAACTTTAAATGCTGCTTTTGAAAGTGATGATTACAAAGAAAAAAATATAAATCATTATATTAAAATTAAATATCATAAAGGTAAAGATTTAGTTTCTAATATTAATAAATTAATTAGTAAAGGGTATACTGATAGAGAGATTAATATTATTCTTAGTCATGGAAATAATGATGATGTTAAAGAATTTGCTAAAAAAGATAAGATTAGTTATATAGATGAATTTTATAGTTATTCTTTTGCTAAACTTAAGAATTATGATAGATATATTACTTTTATGGATAATGAGGGTGATGATGAAGAGGATACTATAATTAAGGTTAATCTTGATCTTGATAAAGAAAACTATAAAGATCCTATTAAGACAAATGATTATTCAAAGAATGTTCTTGCTAATAAGCATCATTATTTAGGGAGCAAATACGTTCCTAAACTAGTGTCTGTTCCTTCAAAGTATTTGCTTGATAAAAGTGAGAAGGTTAAGGGTACAAGTGAGGCAGTTAATGCTGCTATTAATATGATTAATGCTGCTTCTAAAGATAGTCTTAATTTAAGAATTAATTCTGGTTATAGATCTTATAAAGATCAAGAAGAAACTTATAATTATTATAAGGATTTATATGGTGAATCTTATTGTAGAAAATATGTTATTCTTCCAGGATATTCAGAACATCAAACTGGTTATGCTTTTGACTTTGGTAGTTTATCTTCTAAAATATTTGAAGATAGCAAGGAGTATGAGTGGATGGTTAAAAATGCTTATAAGTATGGCTTTATTTATAGATATCAGAAAAGGTTTGAAGATTTAACTGGTGTAAGACATGAAGCATGGCATTTTAGATATGTTGGAAAAAAAGCTAGCAAGATTATGGATTCAGAGAATATGCCGTTTGAAGAATATTATGTTAAATATCTAGATAAATAATTTATTTTATGATATATTTTTAATTAGGATAAAGGGGTGATACTGGTGTATCCACTTGGCAAACAATTTGAAGTTGATTATAGCAGATGTAAGAGTGATTCTAAAGCTGTTATAAAGGGTATTAAATATAGGGTTTCTGTTATAACTGAAAGAGTTGTTAGACTTGAGTATAGTCCTAATGGTGTTTTTGTGGATGAGCCTACTCAAATAATTTTAAATAGAAATTTAGGACTTCCAGAATTTACTGTTAGACAGGATTCTACTTTTCTTGAGATTACTACGAGATATTTTCATTTGTCATATATGAAGGATCAACCTTTTGTTGGATCTAAAATTGATCCTATGAAGAATCTTAAGATTACTCTTACTAATGTCAATGATAAAGATAAGATGAGAGATTGGTATTATGGCAATCCAGAAGCTCGTAATATGGGTGGTAATTTTATTGGTGAAGATGTTCCAATAAGTAAAACTTTAGAAAGAGGACTTTATTCAATTGAGGGTTTTGCTTCACTTGATGATTCTTCTTCTCTTATTCTAGAACGTGATGGTACTTTAAAAAATAGACCTACTAATAATATTGATATTTATGTTTTTATGTATGGCAATATGTTTAATTTAGCTCTTCAAGATTATTTTAGAATGACTGGAACTCCACCACTTCTTCCTCGTTATGCTTTTGGTAATTGGTGGTGCAGAAATATTACTTATGATGATTCATCTCTTCTTGATTTAATAAAAAAGTTTGAAAAGAAAAGAATTCCTATTAGTGTAATTCTTCTTGATAAAGACTGGCATATAAGAGAGTATAATGATGTTAAAAATTTGAGAACAGGTTTTACTTTTAATAACAAGTTATTTCCTGATCCTAAAAAGACTATTGATATGGTTCATAAGCATAATATTCGTTTTGGACTTCAAATAAATCCTGGAGAAGGTTTTTATCCTTTTGATAAGTATTATCCTAAAGCTTCAGAATATTTAGGTATTAAAGGTAATCAAATTATTAATTTTGATCCATTAAACCCTAAAATTATCGATGTATTCTTTAAAGTTTATCTTCATCCACTTGAGGCACTTGGTGTTGATTTCTTCTGGAATGATTATAAGAATACAACAGATGTTAATAGACCTTGGGCTCTTACAAATTATCTATATTTAGATAGTGGAAGAGATCCTTCAAAAAGAAATATGCTTTTATCTAGAGGTACACTTCTTGCTCCTCATAGATATCCTGTTCAGTATGGTGGTTCATCTGAAATTGGATGGGATAATTTAAGAGATGAAGTTTTCAAGTATATTAATGCTTCTAATATGGGAATTGGTTATTTATCATTTGATGTTGGTGGTAATCATGGTGGTATTGAAGAGTCTGAACTTTATATTAGACATGTTGAACTTGGATGTTTTGTTCCAATACTTCGTTTTCATGCTGCAAGAGGCAAATACTATAAGAAGGAACCTTGGGTATGGGAAGCTAAAACTTATAATATAGTTGCTGATTATTTAAGACTTCGTCATAGGTTAATACCATATATTTATACAGAAGCTTATAAGTATAGTGAGGTAGGTACTCCAATTATTCAGCCTTTCTATTATAATTATATGTGGTGCTATGATGATCCTTTATATAAGAATCAATATTATTTTGGATCTCAACTTCTTGTCTGTCCTATTCTTACTAAAAAGGATCCTGCAATGAATAGAACTGTTCATCAATTTTATATTCCTGATGGTACTTGGTATGATTTCTTTACTGGTAAGAAGTTCCCTGGCGGTAAAAAATATGTATCATTCTTTAGAGAAGAAGATTATCCTGTTTTTGCTCATGCTGGCTCTATAATACCTCTTTCTAATAGAAGTGATAGAAATAATGTTGGTCTTGCAACTGATTTAGAGATTCAAATATTCCCTGGATCAAGTAATATGTATACATTGTATGAAGATGATGGTATAACAGCTTTAAATAAAAATGGTTATTTTATTAAGACTTCAATAGACTATAATTATATGAAGAGCAACTACACTGTTATTATTCGTAGTGTTGAAGGTAAGAGTGGTATTGTTCCTGCTAAACGTAATTATAAGATTGTATTTAGAAATACTAAAGAAGCTGAAAGTATTAAAGTTTTATTCAATAATAAGGAATTAAAGTACGATACTTATGTAGATGGAGCTGATTTTGATCTTTATATAAATGGTGTTCCGACTGTTGGACAGCTTACAATTAATTGTAAAGGTAAGGATATTGAGATTGATGCAGTAAGACTTATTAATGATGATATTGATAGTATTATTACTGATTTACAGATTAATACATATTTAAAAGAAGATATTTTCTCTATTATGTTTAGTGATGAACCTATTAATAAAAAGAGAATTGCTATTAGAAAGTTAAGAAAGAAAGGTCTTACTAGAGAATATATGAATTTGTTCTTAAAACTTCTTGAATATATTGATGAAGTTTAGTATAATAGATTTAATTTTAATATTTAAGTAGTAGTAATTAACGTACTCTTTCAAGAGAATTTGTGGATGGTGTAAACAAATAAGAGAAGTTAATGAACCCAAACTTGTTTATAAATATTAGGTGTGGAAGCCTTAAATTCCAGTAAAGCGCACTTATGTGAAATAAGGTGGTACCACGGTAATTCGTCCTTATGATTAAGGGCGCTTTTGTTTGGAGGTAAATATGATTAGCAATATATTTCTCTTTATAATTATTTATATAATTGTATATGCAATTTATTATTTTGCAGTTATACGTAAATATAAAGTTAAGAGAAAAAAGAAAAGAAAGAAAGAACTAAAAGAACTTGTTGAGATTTCTATCTTAAAAAACTTTTATAAAGTTGATACTGATAAGCTTAAATATAATTGGCTTATAAATGTTTGTTCACTTGTTTCTTGTTTAGATATTAGTATTTTAGTTTATTTTATAGGTTTTGTTAAGAATGGACTTATTCAGATACTTTTAATTTTAATATTTACTATTCCAATTATATTTTTAAGTTTTTATATATTAAGTTTAATTTGTAAACGTAAGTTAAGAAAGGATGATAAAAAATGAGTAATTATACAAGTATAGAAAAGAAATGGCAAAAATATTGGGAGGATCATGAAAGCTTTAAAGCTAAAGATTTTGATAAGAGTAGAAAACATTTTTATCTTTTAGTCGAATTTCCTTATCCTTCTGGAGCTGGTCTTCATGTTGGACACGTTAGAAGCTATACATCTGAAGATGTTAGAGCTAGAATGATGAGAATGCAAGGATATAATGTTTTATTTCCAATGGGATTTGATGCTTTTGGTGCACCAGCAGAGCAGTATGCTATAAAGACTCATCAACATCCTAAAGATGTAGTTAAGAAAAATGTTGAAACTTTTAAGAATCAAATGAAGGAATGTGGATTTAGTTTTGATTGGAGCAGAAGCTTTTCTACAACTGATCCTGATTATTATAAATGGACACAATGGCAATTTATTCAGTTTTATAAGCATGGTATGGCATATAAGACTAATACAAAAGTTAATTGGTGTCCTAAATGTAAGATGGTTCTTTCAAATGAGGATGCAGCAGGTGGTGTTTGTGAAAGATGTGGCACTAGAGTAGAGCAGAGAGAGAAGAGTCAGTGGATGCTTAAGATGGCAAGTTATGCTGATTCACTTCTTGATGGATTAAAAGATACTAATTTTCAAGACAAGATTAAACTTGGTCAAATTAACTGGATAGGTAAAAGTAGTGGTGCTAGAATAACTTTTAAAGTTAAAGATAGTGATAAGAGTTTTGATGTTTTTACAACTAGATGTGATACTTTGTTTGGTGTTACTTATTGTGTTCTTGCTCCTGAACATAAGCTTGTTTCTTTAATAACAACTCCTGAACATAAAGATGAAGTTGAAAAGTATAAGAAAGAATGCACTTTAAAGAATGAACTTGAAAGAACAGATTTAAATAAGGATAAGACTGGTGTATTTACTGGAAGTTATGCTGTTAATCCTGTAACTGGTGAAGATATTCCTATTTATATATCTGATTATGTTTTAACTGATTATGGAACTGGCGCTATTATGGCTGTTCCTGCTCATGATTCACGTGATTATGATTTTGCTAAAAAGTTTAATTTACCTATTGTTCAAGTTCTTGAAGAAGAAACAGGTGAAAAACATGATGGAGAAACTTTTAAAAATTCTATTGTTGCAATTGTTTATGATGAAAAAAATAATAAATATCTAACTATTAATTGGGGCAAAAATGTTGGAAGATTATTTGTTGGTGGCTCTATAAAAGATGGAGAAGACGCACTTTCTTGTGCTCTTCGTGAAGTAAAGGAAAAAACTGGTTACGATAATTTAGAGTTTGTAAGAGAAACATTCAAGATTAATCATCATTATTATTCTTATAATAAGGATAAATATTTCAATATTGAAAGTACGGGTTTCTTATTTAAATTAAAAGATGATCATAAGGTATCTCAAAAGTTAGATCCAGATGAAGAATTTAACGTAGAGTGGGTAAGTTCTGATGCTATTGAAAAAGATGTTAAAGATGAGCTTCATGCTAAAACTTTCCAGTATGCACTTAATGATTCTGCAATGGAAGGTGATGGCATTCATATTAATTCTGACTTCTTAAATGGTATGAATAAAGAAGATGCAATAAATGCTATGCTTAAGTATCTTGAGGATAAAAAGATTGGTAAAAAAGAATTTAATTATAAGATGAGAGATTGGGTTTTTGGTAGACAAAGATTCTGGGGTGAACCTATTCCTATGATATACTGCAAGCATTGTGGTTGGGTTCCAGTTCCTGATAAAGATCTTCCTGTTCTTCTTCCTGATGTTCATGAATATGAACCTACTGATAATGGTGAGTCTCCACTTGCTAAAATTGATTCCTTTGTCAATTGTAAATGCCCTAAATGTGGAACAGATGCTAGACGTGAGACTGATACTATGCCACAATGGGCAGGATCTTCTTGGTATTTCTTAAGATATATGGATCCTCATAATAATAAAGAATTCGCTAGTATGGATAATATGAAATACTGGGATAGAGTTGATTATTATGATGGTGGTAATGAACATACTGCAAGACATTTACTTTATGCTAGATTCTGGGTTCAATTCTTATATAATATAGGTCTTGTTCCAAAGAGTGAAATGATATGGACTCGTGTTAATCATGGTATGATTTTAGGACCTGATGGAAATAAGATGAGCAAGAGCAAAGGCAATGTTATTAATCCTGATGATATTGTTAAAGATTATGGTGCTGATACTCTTCGTGTTTATGAAATGTTTATGGGAGATTATCAACAAGATGCTCCTTGGAGTACTGAAGCTTTAAGAGGATGTTATAAGTTTATTGGAAGAGTAGAGCGTATTGCAGAAAGACTTGATGTTAATAAGAAAGAATATTCTGATCCAGTTCTTGCTAATAAGACTATTAAGAAAGTAGAAGATGATATTAATAATTTAAAATTCAATACTGCTATTTCTGCAATTATGATTATGTTAAATTCTTATGAAAAGATGGATAGTATTTCTAAAGATGATTATAGACTATTACTTATTCTTCTTAATCCTTTTGCTCCTCATATTACAGAAGAATTAAATGAAAAGTACGGGCTTGGCAAACCTTTCTGTGAAAGCAATTGGCCAAAATATGATTCTTCATTAATGGTTGATAGTACTTTAAATATTGCTGTTCAAGTAAATGGAAAGGTACGTGCTACTATTAGTATTTCAAAAGATGAAGACGAAGAGTCTGTTCTTTCAAAAGCTTTAAGTGAAGAAAATGTAATTAAATTTACTAAAGATAAAGAGATTATTAAGAAGATTTATGTTAAAGATAGAATCGTTAATATAGTTGTTAAGTAAAAAACACTTGCATTATAATGGATTTATTGATAAAATAAGAGTGCTAATTATTTCTATGGGGAGTTTTTCTCCATGGCGGAAGGAGAATGATTATGAAGAAAAATATACATCCTGAATATAAGGATTGTACTGTTACTTGTGCTTGTGGTAATACTTTTACTTGTAAGAGTACAGAAGATTCTATTTCTGTTGAAGTATGTTCTAATTGTCATCCTTTTTATACTGGTAAACAAGGTAGACAATCACGTGCTGGACGTGTAGACAAGTTCAATAAGAAATATGGTTTTGATAAAAAGACTGCATAATGCAGTTTTTTTGTGTTATACTTTTGTTGGAGATGATAATATGTTGGTTGCAATCGCATCTGATCATAGGGGTTTTGAATTAAAAAATAAAATAAAAGAATATTATAAAGATAAGTATGAATTTAAAGATCTTGGTACTTATTCAAGTGATTCTTGTGATTATCCTGATTTTGGATTTAAATTAGGAGAGTATGTTAGAGATAATTCTGTTTTTGGTATTGCTATATGTGGTTCTGGAATAGGTATTTCTATTGCTTGTAATAAAGTTAAAGGCATTCGTTGTGCAAAAGTTAGTAATGCAGATGAAGCTTATTACACACGTAATGATAATGATGCAAATATTGTTGCTTTTAGTGGTGATACTTCTTTAGAAGATGCTATTTCAATTATCAATAAATTTTTAAATACTCCTTTTTCTAATATAGATAGACATAAAAGAAGAATTAATAAGATAAGTTTATATGAAGAGGGTAAGTATGAGTGTTAAAGTAATTTTATATGTTATAGTTGCTATTGTTACTCTTTTTGCAATGGATTCTTTAAATATTAATGGTATTTTTAAACAAGGAAGAGTTTTACAAGCTAGAATATTTTTTATGCTTCTTTTACTTTCTATTACTTATTTAGTTACTAATTTTATATGGGATTTCTTTTTAGCTTCTAAAATGATTTATTAATGTATATTTTTTCATTTTCTACACAAAATTCTAATGAGGTGAAAGAAAATGAAGAAGAAGTTGAAACTTAAGGGATATGTTTTACCGGTTCTATATGTTACTTTATTTACTGGTGCTTTTTTTGTAACACTTGCTGCTAGTACTTCTTTTAAAAATAAGATTACTGGTAATAATATTAATGATGATTCCCAAGAGGAAAGTGTTAAAGAGGTTATTAAAGAAGATGATACTACAGGTAATAATAGTGGTAATATGATTGCTCCATATACTGATAGTTCTGTTACAGTTGGTAGAGATTATTATGATTATAAAGGAAATATTGAAAGTCAGAAGAATTCTATAGTTTACTATAATGATACTTATATGCAAAATTCTGGTATTGATTATGTTTCATCAAATGCTTTTGATGTTTTAAATGTTTTGCCTGGTACTGTTCTTGAAGTTAAAGATGATGAAAATTTAGGTAAAACTGTTTCTATTAAGCATGATAATAATTTAGTTAGCAACTACGAAAGTCTATCAGAAGTTAGTGTTAAAAAAGGTGATGTTATCGATAAAGGAATTGTTATTGGAAAGAGTGGTACTAATAAAATTGATTCAGCACTTGGCAATCATTTACACTTTGAACTTTATGATGGAGGTAGTCTTGTAGATCCTAAACTTTATATTGGTAAAGATGTTAATATTTCTAAAGGAGAATAAAATCTTCTTTTTTTTTAATAATTTACTATTCTTTTTAATATAAATATGATAAAATATAACGCGAAGAGGAGTGATCAGTATGTTTTCTAAAGATATTGGTATTGATTTAGGTACTGCAAATGTTTTAATTTATGTTAAAGGAGAAGGCATCGTTCTTAATGAACCATCCATTGTTGCTATTGATACTGAAAATAAAAAGGTCATTGCAGTTGGAAAAGAAGCTAGTGATATGTTTGGTAGAACTCCTGAAAGAGTTAAAGCAATTAGACCTATGAAGGATGGAGTTATTGCTGATTTTGAAGTTACTGAAATTATGCTTAATACTTTTATTAAGAAAATTAAAGCTAGAACACTTTTTGCAAGACCTAGAATTTTAATATGTTGTCCTACTAATATCACTGAAGTTGAAAAAAATGCAATTAAAGAAGCTGCTGAAAGAACTGGTGCTAGAAAAGTTTATTTGGAAGAGGAACCTAAAGTCGCTGCAATTGGTGCTGGTATGGATATTTCACTTCCTACTGCTAATATGGTTATTGATATTGGTGGTGGTACTACTGATATTGCTATTTTATCTATGAATGATATGGTAACATCTGAATCACTTCGTATTGCTGGAAATGTTTTTGATAATGATATTATTAAGTATATAAAGGATAAATATAAACTTCTTATTGGTGAAAAGACTGCTGAAGATATTAAAATTAATTTTGCTAATGTTTATAAACCTTCTAAAACTGAGTCTTTAGAGGTTAGGGGAAGAAATTTACTTACTGGTCTTCCACATACAATTACTATTACTCAAGATGAAACAAAGGAAGCTCTTTCTGATAGTTTAAATAAGATTATAAAATCTGTTACTAATGTATTAGAGGATACCCCTCCAGAACTTTCTGCTGATATAGTTGATAGAGGTATCGTTCTTACTGGTGGTGGAGCATTACTTACCGGTCTTACTGATTTATTATCAGAAGAATTAGATGTTCCTGTATTAATTGCTAATTCTCCACTTACTTGTGTTGCTGAAGGTTGCGGAGCACTTCTAACTAATAATATTAAACTTCTTGAAGAAGATAATAGCTAATTATCTTCTTTTTTTTTTTATTTTATAGTATAATTGTTTTTGAAATGAGGTTTATTTTTATGAGAGAAGAAATAGTAAGAAGCTTATTAATAGTTTTTACAACTTTCATTTGTTCGGTTATTTTAATGCCTTTTATGAAAAAACTTTCTTGGCATGTTGGTGCGATTGATGAGCCTAGAAATGATGAAGGGCATCGTCATATTCATAAAAAACCAACTCCAAAGTTTGGAGGCCTTGGTATTTATTTGAGTTTTCTTGTTGGATATATGCTTTTCGGTAGTCAGAGTATTCAGATGAATTCAATTCTTATCGCTAGTTTTATTATTATTCTTACGAGTATTACTGATGATATTAATTCTATTAAGGCATGGCAGAAATTTTTATGTCATATAGTTGCTGCATGCATAGTGGTTTTCTATGGTGGTATTACGTTAAACAATGTTACTGCTTTTGGTTTTTCACTTGATTTTGGTATTTTTGCTTATCCAATTACAATTTTATTTATTGTTGCTTGTACCAATATTATTAATCTAATTGATGGACTTGATGGCCTTTCTGGTGGTATTTGTTCTATTTTCTTTTTAACGATTGGTATTATAGGTCTTTATCAAGGTAGAACTGGTAGTCTTGTTATGATTCTTACTTTTGTAATGCTTGGAGCGACTCTTGGATTTCTTGTTTATAATTTTTATCCTGCTAGTATTTTTGCGGGAGATTCTGCTACTTTTTTAGGATTTATTATTTCAATTATTTCTATGCTTGAATTTAAAGGACCTGCTCTTACATCATTCTTTGTACCAGTACTTGTTCTTGCAATTCCTATTCTTGATACATTATTTGCAATTATTAGACGAAGTATTAAAGGTAAGCCAATATTCTCTGCAGATAAAGAACACTTACATCATCAACTTCTTTCTATGAATTTTTCTCCTAAAAATACTGTTATTATAATTTATATAATTGATGCTCTTTTCTCTTTTGCAACTATTTTCAATACTATTGCTGGAGGAGAGACTGGTATTATTATTTATATAGTCTTATTTGTAATTATGGTATGGTTTGCACTTCATACAAGTATTATTTCTTCTAAAGTTCCTATAATTACTGAAAAAGCTGAAAGTAAATTAAATTTTATTAAGAATTTTAAAAAGAAAAAGTAATTTTTCTTTTTTTTACATTAATTTATGTAAATTTTTTTATTTAATTTTATTTGGTTAAATGTATTTTTATTTTATGTTATAGTTGAGATAGAGATGTATTTATAAAGAAGTTTTTAATGATTTTGAATATAAGCTTGTTAATAATGCTGAAAGTTTAAATTATTTAATGATATGCCTATTTATTATGATTTTATGATTAATAGTACAAGTTTTTCATCACTTGATGAGACTAAACAACAAATGCTTGTTTCTTAAGGGGATTACTGCTTTAAATCCTGGTGCTGATACTATTGTTGCTAATCATAAAGATTATCAAATATTATTATTTGTTCCATATAGTAATATGGATAAATATAGTAAAGTTTTTGGTGGCAAATTATCTGGATATGGAGAAGGTTTTATTAAAGAACTTTCAGAGTCTTTAAAAGATTTATTTAATAATTATAATGGAAGTAGTGTGGATACTAAGCCAGTTGCTAGTTCTAATAATGAGTAATTAGTAAAAGTTCCTGATACTTCTAAATCTATTAATTCTGTTATTTATATTATTGGTGCAGTTTTAATAGTATTTGGTTCTTTCATTATTATTTCTAAATTTAAGAAAAATAATTAGACTCATTTGAGTCTTTTTTTTGACATTTTTTTTAATTTTTTTCTTTTAAAATATTATTGGTGATTATATGAAAGTTAAACTTTTTGATTGTGAAGATGAAAAAGATTTAGAAGAGGATATTAATAATTTTTTACTTGAAGATATTATTATGGATGATATTAAATTTTCTGTTAGTTCGTCTATATATGGTGAAGAACAGATATACTGCTTTAGTGCACTTGTTGTTTATCATCAAAAAAAATGATATAATGTGTTGTATTGGAGTTTTGAATATGAAGAAGAAAGAAAGAAAAGAAAAAATAAATAAAAAGGATAAAGTAATGCAAAAAAGTGATTTTATGCATGGTGCATTTATTGCAACACTAGGCATTATCATTACTAAAATTTTAGGGGTACTTTATGTTATTCCATTTTATGCAATAATTGGTGAGAAGGGTGGAGCGTTATATGGTTATGCTTATACTTTCTATCTTATTTTTATGGCTATTTCTACTGCTGGTATTCCACTTGCTATTAGTAAATTAACTGCTGAATATCAGACACTGGGATATTATGATGCAAAGAAAAAAGCATTTAATATTGGCAGAACTATTGCTATTACTTTAGGTGCAGTATGTTTTATAATTTTATTTGCTTTTGCACCAGATCTTGCACATGCTATTTTAGGGGATTTGAAGGGTGGAAATACAATAGAAGATGTTACATTTGTTATTAGAGTTATTTCTACTGCTATTATAATTGTTCCTGTTTTAAGTATTTATAGAGGATATTTTGAGGGACATAAGTATATAACACCAACTGCTATATCACAAGTTCTTGAGCAAGTTGTTAGAGTATGTATTATAGTTATAGGCTCTTACATGGTTCTTAAAGTGTTTAATGGTGGTTTAACTAATGCTGTTGGTATTGCTGTTTTTGCTGCAACTGCTGGCTCTTTAGCATCATACTTCTATTTGATTTTCAAAAAGAAGAAAAATAATTATTTATTTGAAGAAAGAGAAAAGAAAGTTAAAGAACCAAATATTACTACAAAAGAAATATTAAAGAAGATATTTATTTATGCTTTTCCACTTATAATGATTGATATCTTTAAATCTCTTTATAGTCTTGTTGATACTGTAACTGTTGTTAAAGCTTTAAGTCCTATTTATGGTACACATGATGCTGAAAGTATTATGAGTATACTTTCTACTTGGGCTGCTAAATTTAATATGATTATTATTTCTATTTCCACTGGTATGACTGTTAGTCTTACTCCTAATTTAACTACTAGTTTGGTTTTAAAGGATTATGATGATATTAGATCAAAGATTAATGAAAGTTTAAAGGTTCTTGCTATTTTTGTTATTCCTATGACTGTTGGTCTTTCATTCCTCGCTGAACCTGTTTATACATTATTTTATGGTGCGAGCAAGTACGGAGCATCTGTATTTAGTTTCTTTATATATGTTTCATTAATTACTGCATTCTTTACAACTACTATTACTATTACTCAAGTTCTTAAAAAATATAAAACAGTATTTATTAGTTTATTTAGTGGTATTGTTTTAAAAGCAATTTTAAATATTCCTTTAATTAATTTATTCAATAGTATTGGTATTCATGCTTATTATGGTTCTATTGTTTCTTCTATTATTGGTTATGGACTTTCATTTATTATTTGTTTAATTTCTTTAAGTAAATCTTATAAGGTTAGCTACAAAGATAGTTTTATTGAAATATTAAAGATAATATTTGCAACTATTGTTATGATTCTTGCTCTTACACTTCTTAAGTTTATTATACCTATTTCAAGCACTACAAGAATTGTTAACTTAACAATAATTATTGTTTATACTTTAACTGGTATTATAGTTTATTATTTAGTTGTTAAGAAGACTGGTACTTTATATAGGGTATTTGGTAAAGAGTTTCTTACAAAGATTAAGAAGAAATTAAGACTTTCTAAATAAAAGAAAAAAGACACATTATGCTTTGTGTCTTTTTATGTTTCTATATATTTTAAATGCTGCTTTATATAAGTCATAATCAAATTTATTTATTACTAAATCAAATTCTCCTATTAGTTCTACTACTTTTCCACCAAATCCTTTTTTAAATTCATATACTCCATACATTGGATTATCTTTAGAAAAGTCTCCATCTATTCCATAGAAGTTATATCTTGGTATTTTCTTTTCACATGCATATTTTATTATTTCCCATTGTATTAAGTATTGAGGATTATATTTCATATGTTTATCAAATGATCCACTAAATAGGTATATTATTTCATTAGGATATATTATGAACATTGAACTAGCCATTAGAATTTTGTTTCCATTTTCTTTTTCAAGTTTCTTTATTTCTTCTTTTCTTTTATTTATATCTTCAATTCTTTTTGTTATTACTTTCATTGCTGTTTTACTTTTTTTACTATCTGGATTTATTTTTAATTTTTCTTCTATTTCTTTCTTTTCTTTATCTATTTCATCTAGTTTTTCTTTTATATCTTTTAATGCTTTCTTAGTATCCATGTAACAGCTTATTATTTTAATGTGTTCTTTTAAATTTTCTAACATTTCTTTGTAGTATGATACAGGTCTATCTGTAAATCCTCTTCTTTTTGATGTGTGTTCCATTATTTTTACAAAGTCTTCAATGTTATCTTCTTTAGTTTCTTCTGTTATTAATCCATATGTTTTACATCTATTTATGTATCTTTTTGTATCACTATTAAATCCTTTATATATTTCGTCTTCGCTTTTTCCATCTATATCTAGTACATATATCCATCTTGGTTGTAGTTCTTTATCTGTTCCTTTGTTAAATCCATAATGCTTGTATCCTAGACTTTTTAAGTTTTCCACAGCTTTTGTGTTATCCTTGCCACCATTTACTAAGTCTCCGTTGATATTTCTTTCTTTGTATGAAAGATATGGATCTATTTTTATAAAAAATGCATTATGATGTTTTGCATATTCTTTTATTTTTTCTGTAAATTCTTGTAGAAGTTTTTTATTATCATAATCAATTAAGAACCCTCTTGGTGAATACCATATATCTTTTTTTATTGGTGTGCTTTTAATTAGTATTAATGTTGCTGCTTCAATTTCTTTATCTATAAGTCCTAAATATAAATGTTTCCAACCATTGCATGCTTTTAATTTTGCCCATTCTTTTGTTTGATGAAAACTAAATTCTTTATTTTTATATGCGAAGTTTTCAAATTCTTTTTCTTTTAGTTCAACAAGTTTCATATTATTTCCTTTCTTTTAAGTCGTTTTCTATTTTCTTTTTAGATTTATTTCTTACCATTTTTCTATAAAGAGGGACTAGTTTTGTAAATGCAAAGTACATAGGTTTATTTGTTATATAATCAAATTCTCCTAGAAATTCTACATAGTCTCCACCAAATTTCTTTTTAAATTCATGAAGTCCTAGTCTTGGATTATCTTTGCTTAAGTCTCCTATAGTTCCAAATTGGTCATATACTTTTATTCCACGATTTTTTTCATATTTTATGTGTTCATCATATACTTTGTAATTTGATCCTGTTTCTGTTAATATGTTTTCATTTCCTGCATATAAAACCCATGCTTTATTTCCATATTCTATTATCATGTGTGCATTTAATGTTATTTTGTTTCCATATTCCTTTTGATAACCTTTGTATTTTTCTTCATCTTCTTTTACTTTATCAAGTTCTCTTTCTAATTCTTTTAATTTATTTTTAGCAGATTTGCTCATGTTTTCTTTTGGTATTTCATTTATTTTTTCTTCTAGGTCTTTTCTTCTTTCTTTTAAGTTATTTAGTATGTACTTTAAATCTACTATTCCTAAAAAAAGTGTCATTTTATTATCTTTATTCCAGATTTTATAAAGTGTTTTATAATAGTCATCACTATATGATACAAAGTCTTTTCTATCTTCAGTTACTTTCATTAGATGGCAGAATTCATCTAAATCTTTTTCTTCTCCAATTTTTACTTCTACTCCTAATTTTTCAGCTTTTTTTATTCTTTGTTTAGTTGTTTTTGAGTAGCATGATTCTATTTCTTCTATGCTTTTATTCATATTTATTCTAAATGTATATCTTGGGTTGTTTGTTTCAAAGTTTTTTGTAAATCCTAGATGTTTAAATCCTGCTTTTTTAATCATTTTAAAAATTTTATCTGGATTATATTTTAAAGGATTTTCTTCTCCTTTATAATTTATGCTTTTTCTTATTATATCTGGATCTATTTTTAAAAATATTCCTTTTTTATTTTTTACAAATTCTACTACTTTTTTTGTCATTTCATTAAATGTTTCTTCATCTTCATAATTTAATACAAATCCTCTAGGAGAGTAGAAGTATGAATATCCAAGTGGAAGTTTTGTTTGAAGTAGAAGAGCTGATGCAACTATATTTTTATCTTTTATTAGTCCTAAATAATATACATTTTTGTTTTTCTTTTCCTTTGCAAATTCTCCCCATGCATAGCTTTGCAAGAAATGGGATTTATATTTGTTTTCTTTTACAAATTTTTCGTATTCTTTTTTTTCAAGTTCTTTTAGTGTATACATAATCTTTTCCTTTCTTATTTATTATACCCTTTTTAAGGATAAAAAAAAAGACTTATAGCATATATAGTCCTTTTGTATTATTTTGATCTTTAATGTTTTGCTGTTTTAAAATATTTTCGATATCTATTAATTTGTTATAGATGTTTTTTAATTCTTTTTCTATATTTTGATCATTTTGAAATGGCATTACTGGCATGTTATACATTTTATCATTCTCCTCATATATTTATATGCATTATTGATTTAAAGTTTACTTTGTGTTAGTATATTAGTCATTTGGAGGGTTTGTGTATGAAAAGTGATAATGAGTTTTTTAATAATTTAAAAAGAGATATTTCATTATGGATTAATAGTGAAGTATTTGCTGGAATTATTAATGGTATTAATAATAAAGATATACTTAAGAATATTAAAAGTACTTTAGTTTCTCTTTATTATGATGTTGATGCAAATATTGCATCAAAGGAAGATGATTTCTTTTCTTCTTATGATCCAAAGGGATATTTAAATTCAGTTATTTATGAGAGTGAAAAGAAAAATGGCAGATTATAGATTATTTTCAAGCTTTATGCTATAATATGTGCTATTATGAGAGATATCTCATTATTTGGAGGGTTTAATATGAATGATAATTATGAAGAAATTGTAAAAAATGTTGATAGTCTTGTTGCAATATATATGGGATTTATTAAAGATTATAATGATACATTAGATAATGTAGACAGTGATACTTCAGATGATGTTAAAGTTATGATTAATGATGGAGATGATAATTCATCAAGTAAGATTTTCTATAAAGAAGATGGAACAATTATTTTGAAATCCTCAAGAAATAATTTAGATGATCAAAAAAATATTACTATGACTATAAATCCAGATGAAACTGTTGAAATTAGTAAATTTATTTCTAAATTACGTGATTTTGAAAATGTTTATAATTATAGTGAAATTGTTGGAACTGAATATACAAAAATTACTCCTATAGATGGTGGATTTAGTGTTGAATCTGACTTTGACTATACTGAAGATGTTTGTGTTGATGGTATTAGTGGAGAAAGACCAGCTCCTTTATTAATGCAACCAGGTAAGGTTATTTTTAAGGTTAAAAATTCTGAAAACGACATTTATCCTGCAATAATTAAGGCTAATATAAGTAATATCAGAAGAATATTTAATTCATCTTCTGTTAAAGAAATGGAACTTAAGAAGTCATCTAAAGATGAAATAAAAGAAAAACATATTTAATGAGAAAGCAAGTTTAATCTTGCTTTTTTATTTTAAATATGAGTAACCAAAATAATATTTATTCATATTTTAATATAGAGGTGTAGAAATATGAATGATAAGAAGATGGTGATCGTAGATGCCGGACATGGTGGAATTGATTCTGGTGCAAGTGGTAATGGTTTAAGGGAAAAAGATTTAACTTTGAGAGCTGCTCTTTATATGTATAATAGATTAAAAGAACTTGGTGTACCTGTTGCTATTACTAGAACTGATGATGAATCTTTAACTAGGAGAGAAAGAATTAATAATATGCTTAAGCCTTTTGGTAATGGTAGAAATGTAATTATTGCATCTAATCATATTAATGCAGGAGGTGCTGAAGGAGCAGAAGTTATATATTCTTTAAGAAATAATGATACTTTAGCTAGTAGTATATTAGATGAAATAGGTAATAAAGGTCAAATTAAGAGAAAGGTATATCAGAGAAGATTACCAGAAAATCCTAGTAAAGATTATTACTATATTATGAGACTTACTCCTAATACTGAAGCTATTTTAATTGAATATGGTTTTATTGATAATAAAAATGATAGTTTAAAGTTAAAAAATAATTTAGAGGATTATGTTGAAGGAGCGGTTAAAGCTATTACGGAGTATGCTGGATATAATTATGTTCCTAAAGATAATAAAAATAATACTAATAATTCAAACATTTATGTTGTTTCAAAAAATGATACTTTGTATTCTATTGCTAAAAAATTTAATACTACTGTAAATGAGATTGTTAAGTTAAATAATTTATCTACTGATGATTTATATATAGGTGAAAAATTAATTATTCCATATGATGATAACAATGTTAATGATTCTGATAGTTATATTGTTAAAAAGGGTGATACTCTTTGGAGTATTGCAAGTAATAATGGTTTAACTGTAAATGAGCTTATTAAAATTAATAATTTAAGTAGTAATAATATAATAGCTGGTCAAAAACTAAAACTCCCTAAAGAAAGTGTTTATGTTGTTAAGAAAGGCGATACTTTATATTCTATTGCTAGTAAGTATAATACTAATGTTAATAGTTTGATGAAATTAAATAATTTATCTGATTATACTATTGTTTCTGGTCAAAAATTGAAAGTTAAAGATTTAAATAGTGATAGTAGGGGATTTGATAGTTATATTTCTATTAAAGAGCATAAGTATCATAAAGTTGTTTCTGGAGAGTCTATATTTTCAGTTGCTGCATCTAATGGCCTTTCTGTATCAGAACTAAAAAAACTTAATAATTTAGAGTCTAATGCAATAAGTATTGGAGATAATTTAATTATTTATTAAATCCGTATATTATACGGATTTTTTTATATTTTTTTTTCAAAATATGTTATATAATATATTTATAGAATAGGAGAGGCAATATGGCTAAAGAAAAGAAAATAAAGAAGAAAAAGGTTAAGACTTTTAAAGATTCTTTTAAGCATTTTTTAATTTTTATTATTATTATTGCAATTGCTATAGCAGGTTTTATGGGTTATTTAATTTATCAAGAGAGCTATAAATATAGGACTTATAAGACTAAAGCAGCTGATTTAGTTGATTCTAGTAAGACTTATGTTAATGGTGTGTCATATTACTATGGTAATTATACTTATACTGTTAATAAGAAACAGTATTATTATACTTCTAATGAACTTACTCGTGGCAATCCAGATGAGGTTATTACAATAAAGTATAATAAGAAAAATCCTAGTGATGTTTATGATGAGAAAGCACGTGATAAATATTTAATAATACTTATTGTTTCACTTTGTGTTGCACTTTTCTTAATGCTTATTGTTGTTGCAATTACTCCATCCAATTTAAATGAAGTAATTGTTGCTGAAGTTGTTGAGTTTGCAAATTGTGTTGGTGGCAGAAGAGTTTATTTATGCGATTTAAGTATTCCTAACACTTCTCCTGATTATTATGATAAAAAGTATTATGCTTATTTTACTAGTGATTATGATAAATTTAAAGTTGGAAATAGGCTTTCATTTAATAAGTTTAAGTATGGTGAGGCATTTACAACAGAAGCTTATAGAACTGTTAGAGCTAGATCTATATATAATTTTAAAGATGATGATTTTACTGTTGTTGAACCAGAAAAAAAGAGCTTTTAACTCTTTTTTGATATGTTATTTATATTTTTATTTGTTTTATCTTTTACTTTTGAATTGCTTGTTATTACTTTCTTTTCTTTTCCAGTTTCTTCTTTAAATGTTAATATAGTTTTATTTGGTAAAAATGAAAGTACATGTTCAATGTATTCTGGATCTCCAACTCCAAGTGTTTTTCTATTTGCTTTCCAGTTACTTCCCAATTTTCTCATGTTGCCTTCTCCAAAGTTGTATGCTTGAAGTGCTTTTTCTATATCATAGTTATAATGTTTTAAATGATATTGTAAAAGCATTGCTGCGACTTTTATGTTATAACCTACATCTGTTATTTGAGATTTTGATATTGTTAAGTCTTCTTCTTTTTCTTTATCAAAGTTATATGCATGTATTGTGTGTCCAAATATTATGTTTTCTATTTGCATTCCGCCGTAGGCATGGCCATTTACTGTTCCATTAATGTGTACTCCACCACTTTCTTGGCACATTATTGCTTTTAGTAAATTTTTATCTATTCCATATGTTTTTCCTACTTCTTCAAAGTATTTGTCATATCTACTTGCTTTTTTTACTTGATTATATTCTGACCTATCTTCATATGTAAATGGTAGTTTTTCATAGCTTTCTACTTCCTCTATTTTTACTTCTTCTTTATCTTTTTCTGCAACATGTGCTTTTAAAAGTTCATCTGATATTGTTATTTTATACATATCTTCTAATATATCTTTATCCTTATATGGAACTGTACTTGTTGCAGCTTCGTTTTCACTTATGTTTTCTTTCTTAGGGGTTCCTATCTTTATTGCAAATGTAAGACCAAGTATTCCTGCAAAAGATGTTATTGCAGTTCCTACTATTTTTCTTTTTAATTTTAAGTTTTCATCTAATATATTTTTTTCTTTATCTTGTTTATCATAGAATTTTTTTACTATTGTTCTTCCATCTTCAAATTCAACTTCAAGTGTTTTTATATTTCCAATTTTGCGAAGTCTTCTTTCATAATCCATATTTCTTTTTGTTACATAATCAATTGCATAGTCAAAAAGTTTTTCTAGTTTTTTCTTTTCATCTTCTATTTTTTCAACTATCACTTCATTATCGTTTTCTATTTCAAGATAAGATCTTATTGTTCCATTGTCTTTAATTCTAAATTTTAATTTTTCCATTTTATTCCTCCTTTCTTTGCATAAAAATTCTTATACATTATAGCATTTATAAACAAAAAAATAAAGTCATGAGACTTTACTTTGTTTTTTTCTTTTTATCTTTTAGATAAAGTGTATTAACTACTTTAACTTTTTTACCGATTCTTGTTATGAATTTTTTCTTAACACCTTCAGGTAATTCTTTTTTAATAACTCTCATAATCTCTCCTCCAGACATGTATTAGTATATCACAATTTCTTAATAATTCACAGGATTTGTTGATAGTTTAATTATTAATTCCATATTGTCATCACGAGCGATTATATTTTTTCTTAGTTTTCCACATTTTTTACATTTATAAATTATTTTATATGTATCTTTATATTTTTCTATTCCAATTGGCATTAGGTCTCCATGACACGATTCACTTCTATCTCCTGGATTTATGTCAACATGTTTTGAATGTAAACAGTAAGGGCAGTGGTCTCTTGCTGTATATGAAAGGTGTTTTACTTCTTTTCCACAGTTTTCACATATAAAATCTTCATCTATCATTTTAAAATTTTTTTTATCCATATTAATCACAAGTTAATTATATAATATCTTACTTTTATTTACAAACATATTAAGGTATAATTTAGTAAAGAGGGATAATATGAGAAATTATAAAAAAGTAATTGTTTCAAAAAAAGGAGAAGAAAGGATAAGAGGTAATCATCCTTGGGTATTTGAAGGTAATATAAAGGATTTTTCTAGTGATATTGTGGATGGAGAGATTGTTGATGTTTTAAGTGAGAAGAATAAATATCTTGCAAGTGGTTTTTACAATAGTAATTCTAAAATAAGGGTTAGAATTATTTCACGTAATACTAATGATAAATTTGATTATGAATTCTTTAAGAGGAGAGTTTCTTATGCCATTAATTATAGGCTAGATGTAATTGATAAAGATAATCTTAATAGTTTCAGAGTTATATATGGTGAATCTGATGAGATGCCTGGTCTTACTGTTGATAAGTTTGATGATGTTTTAGTTGTTGAAGTTTTATCACTTGGTATTGAAAAAAGAAAAGATGATATTTATAAAGCATTAATAGAAGTTTTTAAAGAGAAAGGATTTAATATAACTGGAATTTATGAAAGATCGGAAAGTCCTATAAGAGAGAAGGAAGGTCTTAATTCTTGCAAAGGTTGGTATTTAGAAAGTCCTAATAATGAAACTAAAAGAATAATTGTTGAAAATGAAATTAAGTATGTTGTTGATTTTGAAAATGGTCAAAAGACTGGTTTCTTTCTTGATCAGAAATATAACAGATTAAGGGTTAGAAGATTATCTAAAGATAAAAGGGTACTTGATTGTTGCACTCATACAGGATCGTTTGCGATGAATGCATATTTGGGAGGTGCAACCTCTATTTCTGCACTAGATGTTTCTTCTAAAGCACTTAATGATGCTAAAGAAAATTTTAAGCTTAATAATATGAATATTGATACTATTTTATCAGATGCTTTTGATTATTTAGAGGGGGTTAAGAAAAATACTTATGATTTTATTATTCTCGATCCACCTGCTTTTACTAAATCTAGAAATACAGTTGCTTCTGCATTAAAAGGTTATCAAAGATTAAATTATCTTGCTATGAAAGCTTTGCCTAGAGGTGGCTTTCTTGCAACTGCATCATGTTCTCATTTTGCAACTGAAAAGGATTTTATGGATTCTATTAGAAAGGCTAGTATAGAGGCTGATGTAAAATTAAAACTTGTTAGTGCGACAGGTCCTGCACCAGATCATCCAGAACTTATTTGTGTACCTGAAACTAAATATTTAAAGTTTTTCATTTTTCAAGTATTCTAAAATATATTAAATTGTGTTATTATATATGTCATATTATTTTTAGGGGGATTTTTTATGTCAAATTTATTAACTAATAAAGAGATTTTTGATGAATTATTTAGATTAAGAGATAGTAAATATGAGAAAAGTAATGATATAATTTCACTTGTTGGTGTTACTAATTATTTAAATAGGCATTATGCTAGTAAGATAAAAGCATTTAATGAAGCTTCAAGTAATGTATTAACTGAAGAACTTTCAAAAAAAGTTGATATAAAGATAAACAAATTTTTTGTAGTTGATGATAATATATATATTTATATAAAATATAAGATAGATGAAAAAGAAAATGATGTTTTATTAAAAGAATCAAAGGATGATGGAGATTTTATTATTGATACACAAAAAGATAGCAGATACGATGATTATGTTAGAGATAATAGAAAGTTAGCGGAAGACAGTAAAGTGTTATCTGTAATTAGCAATGAGATTTTTTCATTGCTTGAAAGAAATAATGTCTACAAGTATTTGGATCTAGGGAGAGTTAATGATGATTTTAGTTCTTTGAGATTAAATTCTGTTAATTCATCCTTTGATGCAAATATCGATTTACAAAATGTTTCTGCAAGTACAAATCCTGCATATAACCATAATAGTTTAGAAAATTTTGATGGTAAGCTCATGATTTATTCAGATACTTTTGATAATACTTATGGATTTTTATCAGATTCACTTAGAATATCACAGACTGTTAATATTTTAGAGCCTAAAAAGATTTTAAGTAAGATTAATATAAGAATAAGTGATATGCCTTTAAGTTCACAAGAAAATTTAATTCATGAAAGGAAAAGAGAACTTGATAGAATTTCTAGAGGAGATTATTACTATATTTCTGATATAAAAGTTAAAAAGAAAGGCAAATTATTTTAATATGAAGAGTCTTGATGATTTAAATATGGTAAATATTCAATCAAATTACTTGCTGATTATGAGATTTTAGAGCTTTAAAGAAGTAGTGTAATTGTTTTTGTATATTTTTTTGAGGGGGTAAATTTTATGAATATAGATGATAAAACTCAAAAGAGTATTATGTTCGATTTTCAATTATTTGGAACTAAAAGATATAGTAGTTCTTATTTTAATAGTTCTGATTATAAAGATTTAAGAAATACTTTGTTTGATACTTTTCCAAATTCTGAACCAGATGTTTTTAATAGACTAGAACTTTATACCACTAATGATGTATTAAAGTATGGAAGAAGTTTTATTCTTAAAAATATTGGTACATCTTCTATAAAGATACCTTTTAATAATAATGAAGAATTAGATTCTAAATTAAATAAATTTTTTATTAATCCAACATCTGATGATTATGATGATATGGTTAATTTTTTAAATAAGCATTATAAAGTAGTTAATGTTTATAATTTACCTGTAAAATTTGATATATCTGATAGAAATGCTAATGGATGTGCCAAATATGATTGGTTTTCTAGCGATTATCCACCAGAATTTTATACAAATTTGCTTCCTATTTATTATGAAATAGGATTAGAAGGCAGGTGTAATAAATTAATGTTTGATGCATATGTTCATGAGATGTATCATGCTCTTGTAAATACAAGAAAGGGTTCTATTGAAAATATTCTTGATAAGGAAGTTTTACCTATATTTGCTGAAAAGGTTAGTGCAGACTCTTTAAATATATTTGATATTGAAAATTTATATAGATTGTTATGCACAAAAGGTTCTATTTTAAATGTTATACATGATGAATATATAAATAAAACAAGTTATGGAACTATTATAGAATATGGATATATTTTATCTGCTCTTCTTTCTACTGATTTGTTTAATATATATTATAATAGTAGTGATAGTGTTAAAGTTGAAATTATGGGTTCTATAAATGATATTTTTAAAAGTAAACATACTTTAGAAGATGTTTTGAAAAAATATTATGTTAGTCCATATAATGGAAGTAAGATTGTTAAAGAATATGCTAAAAAATATACTAAATGTTTTAAATAAAAGCCATCTATAAAGATGACTTTTTAGTATAAAATCTTTTCTAGTTTTTCTATTGCTGCTTTATCTTTTTCTCTATTCATGTGTTTTTTAAATTTTAAACAACTTTCAAGGTTTGAAACGTAATAACCATTTACAATATTGGTATTTTTTTATCAAATAAATTTGTTCCTATTCCAAATACATCATTTGTCTTTATGTAGTTTCCAAGTTTATTTTTTTCTTCTTTTCAGTTTAAAGAATCATAATATTTTTTATTGCAAGAAAGATCAATATCATGTGCATTTTCTAAAACATTTTGAAGTACAAGTGATGCACCTGATAAAATTATTATTTCTTCTTTATCTAATTTTGATTCGTCAAGTTTTTTTAATATTTTTTTTCTATTCATACTTACACCTATTTTTTGTTATACAATAAATGTTCGCTTATGATATTATTATTGATTTTTTGCTTAAAATGTGATATAATATGCACTAACTTAGATGAAGATGCGTGTTAAAAAAAAGAGTATTTGGGGGAAAAATTTATGAATTCGATAACACTATCAAAGAAACAATTTGATAATTTAACAAGACTTGATATTGGATCATCACAAAGTACAGAGTCAAATATATTTATACTTGATAAAGGTCCATGGAAATATGCAGATGGAAGTATGCTTTTAAAAGAGCTTCATACACAAGATGGAGTTTCTATGTCAACTAAACTTGCAACTGTAAGTCTTTTATCTGATAAAAAGGATGAAATAAATATAAATGAGCTTGTA
This sequence comes from uncultured Eubacteriales bacterium, assembly GCA_900320505.1. GTDB lineage: Bacteria > Bacillota_I > Bacilli_A > RF39 > UBA660 > UBA2730. The sequence goes on along the minus strand of ONSL01000002.1, from coordinate 1,149 downwards.
ATACCAAATAATTTAGTTGTTGTAAAAAATAAAGTTATAGGATTTACTGTGCCTTATATAAAGGATGCTAAATCATTAAAAAGTGTAATAGAAAATCCAAAAATAGATAATAAAGAAAAAATTGAATATTTGAGACAAGTTGGTAAAACATTAAAAAAAGTTGAATCTCTAGAAAGAAGAAAAGTAATTAATTTATCAATTGGAGATTTACATGAAGATAATGTTTTGGTTACAAAAGATAAAAATATTAAATTTGTAGATTTAGATGGTGCATATATTGGCAATAATTATCCACAAGATGCACTATACTTATATAGTAAAGCGATAAAAAATGTAAAGAAATATAAGTTTTCTGAATATGGTCAAGCACGTCCAGATAAAAACACTGATCTATATTGTTATAATATGATGCTTTTAAATATGATATCAAGAAGAAGACTTTATATTTGTGATATATCAGAATATTTTGATTATTTAAATTATCTAAAAAAGTTAGGATTTGGTGCTGATATACTTAAATCATTTGGAAGAGTATATACAGAAGGTCCAAATATCAATCCAGTAGATTATTTAGATGAAATACCTGAAGATAAATTAGGTGAGGCTGGATATAAAATTTATGAATTTAAGAAAAATAATCATAGATTGTAATAAAAGAAGTAAAAAAATAAAAATCGTTGAAAATAAAGCTTTTATAATTTGAAGTAATCTGAAAATATCTTTCAATTGTGCTTTGCTTTTTTTATGATATAATTTTTCTAGAGGTAGAGATATATGGGTAACATAAAGAACATTGCTAAGTGGAATAATGAAAATAATAAATTTGATAGGAAATTAACTTCTTTTAATAATAGTGCATTTTCACTTGCATACTTTGATGACATAATAGTTAATGATGATAATAATTTTGATTATATATTTTTTAGTGAGGGTAGTCAGTTAAAGGATTTAATTAGTAAAAAGAATAGTGAGTCAATTGATAGCAACATAAAAAATTTAGATGTAATGTTTAATTATTTTTCAAATAAAAACATAATATAAAATTTGTACTTGTAGCTTTAGACACAGATGCTCCAATTAATGAAGACTCAAAACTTTTGGCAGAGACTATAGATAATATAAATGATAGTAATGTATTATCTATAAATT
>ONSL01000034.1 GCA_900320505.1 uncultured Eubacteriales bacterium | reverse complement strand
GCAAAATGAGAATGTAATTTCTTACATTCTCATCTATAAAATCAATTAAATTGTAGCAATGCTAATTTTTATTCACCAACACTACTTGAAATTTAATCCTTTTTTAAAACGTGAATACCAAAATATTAAATAGCTTATAAATGTTAGTATTTGTCCTATTACATTGTTATTTTCCAAATTCATTTTATCTTACTTATTATCCTTTTCTATTTATAACATCTTGTAAGTTATTTTCTGTTATTATTTCTTTATTCATTTCTTCATTATATTTAGTTTCATTAAATCCTTCTTTTTCGTTATATTCTATTTCAGTACTTCCTAAGTAGTTGAATGCATAATCTGTTGGATAGTTAAATTTTAATTTTATATCTCTAGTACCTATATCTGTAAAGACATAATCATCTATTATTTTTTTATCTTTTAATTTATTATATAGTTTAGAAAGTTCTTCTTTAGCAAGTCTATCATATTCACTTGATGTTTTATTATTATTTTTAAATGTATATTCTATTTCTGTTTCATAATCTATATTATGTTTTAATTCTACTTTACTAAATTCATCTTTGTTATATACTTCTTTTGCATATTTATAAGATACATCTTCTAATTTAGTGGCAAGTATAGCATTCTTATCTTTTTTATATTTAACTGAATTTACTGTACTATTTGAAAATTGTACTAGTGCTACTATTATAATTAATAATATAATTATTATTGGAGCGAGTATATCTGGAGCAATTTTAGTCCAAAAATAATAATTACCTATACTTTCCCATATACTATCTTTTTTATTCATACTCTCACCCATCTATATTTATTATATTATTTATAATATAAAGAGTAAAGTATAACTAGATATCATTTTTTTATAAATTAAAAACCCGATTGATTATATCAGGTTTTATATCATATCTTTTTCTATATATTCTTTCAAAGCTGTCATATTATTTTTCTCTCTTTTAGATGAATATACAAGTACTATATCTTTTTCTTTTGATAGGTTTATTATTTCTTTTAGTTTATCTTTTTTATTATCTAGTTCTTTAAAGTATTCTTCTTTAAATTCTTCATAGTTATTATCTTTATGATATTTTGTGATTATTCCTTTAGATGGTGCAATATCTTTTAACCACATATCTATTTTATCTTTTTTTATTCCTCTAGGCCACATTCTATCAATTAGTATTTTATAAATATTATCATTACATTCATATATTCTTTTATACTTTATCATACAACCACCTCTTATTTATTTTAACATATTTATTTTCTTTCAGAAAGTTCTACTATTTTTTTCCAAAGTAATGGTCCTACTATTCCATTTATTTCAAAGTTATAGTCTTTTTGAAGTTTTCTTATAGAACTATCTGTTAGTTCATCAAATTTACTATTTACTTTGACTCCTGGTATTGATTTATCATATTTACATATTTTTAACAAATATCTTTGAAGACGTTTTACTTCTTCTCCAGAGTCTCCTAAACTTAAGAATTTATTAGGGTATAAGTCATCTACAAAGTCTTTATATTTATCTTTATAAGATGTTAATATTGTATTATATGTTTCTCCTATTTTACTAAATGTTTTATAGTCTACTATTCCTGTTTCTTCAAGTCCATAGTTCTTTTGAAATGCTCTTACCATGCTTCTTGTATTATTGTTAAATACACTATTTGTTTTAAGATTAGGAATATTATTATCAACAAAGCTTATTGCATTTAAAAAGTAATTTAAGTATGATACCTCTATTCCTGTATCTCCATATTTTAATTCATCCTTATATTTAAAGTTTGCATCTTTTATTGTTATTCCTTCACTATATAAATTTTCTAATTTTTTTACACTACTATATATGTATTTTATTTTGTACCATGTTGATTTATCTACTTCTCCTGTTTCTTTTAAGTTAAATATTTCTTGAAAACGCATTACACTTTCTTTTAGTTTATCTGTGTATATTCCTTTGCCTGTTGTTTTATAGTCAATATATGGATAGTTTTTTGTTATTCTTTCTAGGTCACGTTCTACTGCATATACTGGATTTCCAAATGTTCCTACCTTTAGTACAAAGCCTGGATATCCTTCTAGATTAGATGATGTTTTAGCATTTTCCATAAGTTTTGTTGATGCTCCATAATATGTTTTACATATATCTAATGCTTTCTTACCACTGTTTGCTAACTCTACTGTTCCCCACTGTTTTAGTCCATCACATTTTAGTCTTCTTCCATCACAGTATGCTGCGAATATAGGACTTACCTGTCCTTCTTTATATAAGTAGTCATTAAATACATTTTTTACTATCTCACCTATATTTTCATATACTTCGTGTCCTTTTATGTATGTTTGATCATATGCTGGAGATGATGTTATATCAAAGTTATATCCTTCACTTTTGTACCATTCGTTATATACTCTATTAAGAGCGAATGTTGTTATTGCATATATGTTTGCTTTTAGTGCTTCTTTAGGCCATGTTGGATATATTTCACATGCTGCAACATTATTTATATAGTCTGTGAATGCAACTGTTATATCTTCTGCATTATCTTTTGGTCTTCCTAAATGTACTGTAATGTTTTCTGGTACTACTGGATATTTAATCATATGAACCTCCATTTATATCAGTTATTGTTTTTATTCCGTTATATACTTTTATGTTGTAAAAATTTTCTTTAAATGTATTTTTTTCTGCTTCTACATTATACATTGCACATTTTGGTACTTCTAGATTGCTTCTTTGTCTATTACATGCTGGAAGTGCAATATCATTTATCATTCCTGATTTGTCTGTCTTTCCTTCATAGAATATTACATCATAGTCTCCTATTTCTTTTGTTACTGTTATTTTTAAATCTATTATTGGAAGTGCTTCACTTGCACTATATCCTCTTATTTTTAAATATCCTATTCCTTCGTTTTCATTTAAAAAATCTTCATATGGTTTGTAGTTTTTTAGTCTTTCATCATTTACTTTTATTTTCATATTACAATCTCCTGTCCTACTGTTAGATTTGCACTTTCTAATTTATTTTTATCCATTATATCTTTTACTGTTGTGTTATATTTTTGTGCTATTGAGTATAATGAGTCTCCACTTTTAACAGTATACTCTGTATATCCATAGCATTCTTCTTCCTCTTCTTTTCTTATTTTCAGACTTTCTCCTACATTTATTATGTTTGAGCTTTTATTGTTGTCTTTTAGTATTGTGTCAACTGGTACTTTGTTTTCTTCTGAAATTTTATAAAGTGTGTCTCCTTTTTTTACTATGTATTCTGTAAAAGATACAGGATTTTCTACTCCACCTTTTTCTTTTATTAAAAGTTTATCTCCTATACTTAAGTTTACACTTTTCAGGTTATTGAGTTTTATTATGTCGTTTACTGTTACACCATATAAGTTTGCTATTCCATATAATGTATCACCTTTCTTTACAGTGTAAGTAAAGCTTTCTACATCACTATATGTACTTTTTGATGGTATTTTTAATTTATCTCCTACTTTTACTATATTGCTTGTAAGATTATTTACTTTTTTTAAGTCTTCTATATTTACTCCTAATGATTTACTAATTCCGTATAGTGTATCTCCTTTTTTTACTGTATAAATATTATCACCTCTTTATAATTATATTTATTTTTAATGTAAAAATTACTAGTTAAATATAATTAGTATTTTTTATTATTAACATAAAATAAATAGAAAAGGAGGATTTATGAAAAAGATTATATATAAAATTATTTTTATTATTATTTTATTTATAGTAGTTTGTTCTTACTTATTCAACTTTAATAAAAATGATGATTTAGATAATATTAAGCTTTCAGAGGTTGCTCATTCTGTTTTTTATACACCAATGTATGTTGCTATTCATAATGGTTATTTTAAAGATAATGGTATTAATGTTAGTCTAATTACTACACCTGGTGCTGATAAGGTTGCTGCTAGTGTTTTAAGTGGTGATTCTGATATTGGTTTTTCTGGGTCAGAAGCTACTATCTATATTTACAATAAGAATGAAAATGATTATTTAAAGAGTTTTGCAAGGCTTACTAATAAGGATGGTTCTTTTATTGTTACTAGAAAGAAGTATAAGAATTTTAAGTTAGAGGATTTAAATGGACTTAATATTATTGGTGGAAGACTTAATGGTATGCCACAGATGACTTTAAATTATATATTAAAGAAGAATAACATAAATGCAAATATTGATACATCTGTTAATTTTGATGCTATGGCGTCTAGTTTTATTGGAGGATTAGGTGATGCTGTATGTCTTTTTGAACCTACTGCAACAGAGGTTGTTTCAAAAGGTTTTGGTTATAAGGCTGCTGCAATTGGTGCTTACTCAGGAAGTGTTCCTTATACATCTTTCTATGCTAAAAAAAGTTATATTAATGATAATAAAGATTTAATAGGAAGATTTGTTAAGAGTATTGATGAGGGACTTAATCATACTTTAAATACTGATTCTAAAACCCTTGCAAATGAAATAAAAGATGAGTTTCCAAGCACAAGTTTAGAGTCACTTACTAAAAGTATTGAAAGCTACAAAAAGATTGAGGCATGGCCAAAAAATAGCAAATTTACAAAGAATGATTTTGATAGAATGCAAGATATTATGATTTTAAATAATGCAATAAGTAAGAAAGTTAATTTTAATGATTTAATGTATGATATTAAAAATTAATAATTTATGTAAAAGTTATGGTAATAAAGATGTTTTAAAAAATGTTAATTTAACTTTAAATGATGATGAAATAATATCTATTGTAGGAAAATCCGGATGTGGTAAGTCTACTCTTCTTAATATAATTGCTGGTATTGATAAAGATTATAGTGGTGATGTTAATGTATATAGAGAGCTATCATATATGCTTCAAGATGATGCACTCTTTCTTTATATGAATAATTTAGATAATGCTCTTTTAGGTTTAAAAATTAAGAGGAAGATAAATGATAAAAGCTTAATTCTTGCTAAAAATTATTTTAATAAGTATAAGATTTTAAATTATATGTATAAAAAGCCACAAGATATGTCAGGTGGTATGAGACAGAGACTTGCTCTTATTAGAACTTTAATGGTTAATCCTGATTTTATTCTTTTGGATGAAGCACTTTCTAAACTTGATTTCTTTACTAAACTTCAGATTGAAAATGATATTTATTCAGAAATTAGAGATAATAAAAAGTCTGCAATTATCGTTACACATGATATTGAGGAAGCAGTTAGTATGTCAGATAAAGTTTATTTACTAAAGGATGGTAATTTAAAAAGATATGATATAAATAGATCTTGGAATAATCCAGAGGATGCTAGATCTAACAAAGACTTTAGATCTTATGTTAAAAAAATACTGGAGGCTTTTCATGAAGATTAAATTATATAGAATATCAATTGCTATTTTGATTATTATTTTGTGGCAAGCACTTGCATCTTTTAATATTATTAATTCATTTTTATTTAGTAGTCCTAAAGATATTTTAGTTTGTTTAACTCATCTTTTAAAAAATGGAATTTTATTTTCAAATACTATTACTACTCTTTTAGAGGTTACTATTTCATCATTTATTTCTTTTGGTATTTCATTTGTTTTAGCGTCTTTCTTTATTAATCATAATTTCATTTATAATGTTTTTGAACCTTTTTTAACTGTTTTAAATGCTCTTCCTAAAGTTGCTCTTGGACCTCTTATTATCATTATCTTTGGTGCTAATTTTTCATCTATTATTGTTATGTCTATTTTAATTGGTGTTTTTGTTACAACTATAAATATTTATAATTATTTTAAAAATACTGATTATAAATATATTCTTTTAATTAAGAGTTTTAATGGATCTAAATTTGATGTTTTTAACTATGCTATAATGGGGAGCAACAAAGAAAATTTAATTGACGCTTTTAATGTAAATGTCTCTATGACTTTTATTGGACTATTACCCCCGGTGGGAGAAAAAATATTTTTTAATAAATGTTATAGTAGATATTGATTTCATTATCATTTACTATAACTTTGTCTATTAAGTGTTCAATGATTCTTCTTTGTTCATCAAAGTCCATATCAAACCAAGTTGCTTTTAAGTTCTTAATCATATTTAAAGATACTTTGTTATCTTTTTCTTTTTGCTCTGATTCAATCAATTTTTCTTCTATTGTTTCTTTCTCTTTTTCTAATTCATTTATTTTTTTATTAGTTTCTTCCACAGCTATACCACTTGCTATATTATTTAATAGATTATTAATTTGTTTTGTTATTTCTTCAAGTCTTGTTCTATATTCATTTTTTACATTGACAGTTGCAATATTAAATGTCTTCTTAAATAAATCTAAATCTAGACTCATTTTAAATAATTCTTCTAATACTGCATCCTCAACTTCAAATGTATCCCACCTTTTATTATTACAATTAGGATCTTTAATATATCTTGGTTTACTTTTTTGTTGTGAATAACAATACATTATTAATCTTTTTCCCCATTTTTGATATCTATACTTGGCTCCACAATGTCCACAAAATACTTTTCCCGATAGTAAATAATGTCTTTCATACTTTTCACGACTTCTAACTTTATTTACTCTTAATATTTCTTCATAAAGTTCATCAGATACTACTGCTTCATGTTGTCCATCATAAACTTCATCCTTATATGGAACTTTACCAGTATTAGTTATGGATAGTATTCTAGTTTCAACCATTGATTCATCCATTCCAACAATTTTACCAATAACATTAAAACTTTTACCACTAATATAAAGTGAAATCATTTTATGAAGTAATTCTACTTGTTCTGGAATTGGTATTAATGTTCCTGTATTTCTATCATAACGATAAGGAAATGGTATTTTACCTCCGCCTCTCCAAAGACCTGCTTCAGCTCGTTTTTTAAGTCCTATACGAGTTCTTTCTAATATTGTTTCTCTTTCAAGTTGAGCAAATACTGATAGTACACCAATCATAGCTTTACCAAATGGTGTTGATGTATCAAAGTTCTCTCTCATTGAAATAAAACTAACATTATATTTATTAAATACTTCTTCAATTAAATATAATGTATCTCTCTGGCTTCTTGATATTCTATCTAACTTAAATACAAATACAGCATCAATTTTATGATTTTTACAATCTTCAATTAATTTCTGAATTGCTGGTCTATTTAAATCTTTACCAGAATATCCACCATCAATATAGTATTCAAACTCTGTATAGTCTTTACTTTTTGCATAACTTAACAAAAATTCTTTTTGGGCATCTATTGAATATCCTTCAAGTTGGCTGTCGGTAGAAACTCTTGCATATAATCCCGCTTTTATATTAACTCCTCCTTATAAAGCAAGATTATAAGATTCCAATTACATTTTACCATATAATTAGAATTTATTACATGATGATTTTTATACATGTGCATACTTCTTAACAATTTCATATATAACCACATCAGTAATCTTTATATCACTTGGATTAATTTTATTTCCATTCTTATCATAGTTATTCACAATTATCATAGGACACCTCTAATAATTTTTATGAATTATAAAAAGTTATTATTCATACTCCTTTAGCATTTCTACCATTTCTAAATACTCTGGATCATCTTCACTTAAAGGTTCATTTTCACATCTCTTGCCATTCCAAACCATAACTCCATCTGGATCATATCTTATATATGGTTCTTTTCTTCCGTACATAATATCATCTTGATTATTTGCTACATCTGTTACTTTTACATAAGTTACGATTTTATTATCTTTATCAGTATATGAATTTAAATATCCTCTAACAAATATCTTATTGTTCTTAAAAAAAAGATCCTTATAAACATTATAAAGATCTTCATGTATATGAAAACTAATAAAACAATTAGATTTAATTTTAGCAAAAGTATTACATGTTAGTCCAAATGCTATGTAACTATTAAACTCTCTTATATTGTTTATCTTACCTGATATTAAAACTTCATTATAATTAATTTTTTCTATATCCATATTAACACTTCCTTTCTACTTATAATTAGAATACTAAATTATCTATTCTATTATCTATTAAATTATCTTTTATTTTATCTATTATGTTCTTAATCTATTCATATGGGGTATAGGAAAATATTCATATACCTATCTGATTATTCTAATAGGGACTATATGATTTATTTAATATCCCCCTCTTAATATTTACTCATAGTTCATAAAAATTCTTCTTTGATAATCTACTGTCTTTGTTTTAATATAGTCTAGTTTTTTTAATTTACTAATAGTATTTGATATTGTACTTTTTGATAGATTTAATTTTTTTCCAATATAATCATTAGTAGCAAAGCAATAACCTTTATCATTACTTAATGCTTTTACTAATCCATATACCATTTTATCTGTTGAGTTTAAGTTTTTATCTTCAATGATATTATCATTAATTATTATACAACCCATATATTATTCCTTTTCTTATTTTGTTTGTCATAGGCATTCTCCTTTCTTAAATAAAATTCCAATAAAAAACTTGCATGAGTCATACAAGCAAAAGACAAGCTAAAGCAGAAGATACTTACAAGCAAATATTTTAAATCCCGCCTTGGTGGATTTCTAAATCTTATATTTTTATAAGATCGAGATACTAGTCTAAATCTCCGAGCATTTAGTGTATCTCTATATCTACTATCTAGCAGATATGTATTTCATACATTCCTCTTTTATATTCCTTATATATTAGTAGTTTTAGTTTTTCTAATATTTTTAGATTATTTCTAAATCCTACATTTGTTATTGAAATATACTTTTGAATATCACCTATATTGAAGTGGAATATTGTTTTATCAAATCCCCTACAATATAGGTATGAATATATTTCCTTTGCTTCTGGTTTAATATCTTTATTATTCCAGATTGCACTAGTTGTTAAATCAAGTTGTTTTGTTTTCTTCATACATATTTTTCACTCCTTTCATTTTTGTCCGATATTCAAGACAATTTAAATATAGCATTGTCCGAAAACAATGTCAATACTTTTTGACCGAAAAACTAGACATTTTAGTAATTATGTGATAGAATGTAATTACTGAAGGCAAAAAAGGAAGAAAGAAAGTGATTTTATGAATTCAGAAAAACTTAAAGTATTAATAGAAGATGCAAGAGTTAAAAAAGGTATTTCGCAAAGAGAACTTGCTAAAGAAACTGGTATTAGTAGAAGTACATTAAATGATTTAATTAATGGTAAAATTAAAAAAGTAGATATAGATGATCTACGAAAGATTGCTGAAGTATTAGATATGTCATTACAAGAATTATTGAAAGCAGCTGGTTATGATGAAATGCTCTTCTATTTTTCAAAAGATAAATATGCTAATAAATCTACTAAAGATTTAAAGGACTTAATAGAACAATATAAAAAGTCTGAAATAGATTTATTAGATTTTGATTCTCAAAAGAGAAGAAAAATTAGTAATGCTAGACAAAAACTATTTTATGCAATAGAGCATTTACAAATATTGAAAGATAATAAAGATAGTTTATATACTATTGATAATGCAATAGAAGATATAAAATATGCTTTTGATGAATTAGAAGTTGCTGAACATAAATATGACTATGATAAATTACCAAAACAAAATTAAAAATCTCTTTTCGTAAGATTAGAGATTTTTTCATTAAAGAATACGGGGCACGTTTTGTTGAACATAGTTCAATGAAAGTGGCGATAGTATTCTTTTCTTTTTTATACAATAAAAAAGAGCAACACTCTACTTACGATTAGTTTGTAGTATGTTGCCCGTTGGGTTTCAAAAGGGTATCCCTTTGCACACTATTCCTAGTTGGCTATGCCAACTTGGTAGTGTGTTACTATCTTGCCTTAAAGATAGTTTCTATTAATTTATTCTATCCAATCCTTTTAATATTAGTATACATTCTGTGATGATATCCATTTTTACCATAAAAATTAATAGCATTTTTATTATATGCAAATACATCTACTAAAATATATTCACAACCAGCAGATTTAAAGTATTCCTCCATCTTATTCATCAACGCTTGTCCTACACCTTTACTTCTTATCTTAGATGTAACAATTAATTCAGTAATCTCGCCTCTTTTAGGACATTTATAATCCAAATAATCAAATTCACCATATTGAGGAATAGTCCCCATTATTAATCCAATTACTTCATCTTCCTCAATAGCTAAATAACATTTACCATTATTCTTATTTACTTCATTTAAATCAATCAAAGCCATCTTTTCATGATATTCAGGATGTACTTGATCTAATTCATCTTTATCGATAGAAACTATATATTCTTCAAGTTCAGTTAATAAATTTCTAACATCTTCAAGATATTGATCTTCATATTCAATTATTTTCATTCTATCACCCATTATCATTATAACAAAAAAGTAATGCATATACATCACTTTTATCAAATAGACACTATTAATCACTAACTCTTACATTAACGCCATCAATATTTTTATAGACTCTCTTACCATTCTTATCAACTTTTTTAAGAATCTCTTCTTCTAAATCAAATCCAAGCATTTCAGAAAGACCCATTAAGTAAATAGCAACATCAGCAAGTTCTTCATTTAAATCATCTTTCTTTTTTCTATATGCGTCATATGCTTCAGCAACTTCTCCATATAATAAGCAAAATTCTTTATTAACGTCTGTTGTATTGAATCCTTTATTAAGCTTATTTTGCCATATTTCCTTTTGAATTTCTTTCATATTCATAACTTTGTTCCTCCTTGAATTCTTCATAATATTTTAATATTTCACTAACATTATACATTAAAAATTCAGATAGTTCAATTGATGATAGCATTCGATAGTGTAAAATGGTTTCGGATGACAAAAAAAAGAAAACCCTCTATAATTAAATTAACAAAAAACAGAAAGAAGGTTTTCTCATGTCTATTATATCACGTATAATACTGAGTAGTAAATTGATTAGTTTTGATAAGTTGAAACTTTTGATATTTACATTATAATATTTATATTCATTTTTATAAAA
>ONSL01000060.1 GCA_900320505.1 uncultured Eubacteriales bacterium | reverse complement strand
CTGTTCCAAGTACTAACCAAATAATTCCTAAATAAATTGTATTTCTTACAAAAAATACTATTCCCATTACATAACATATTAACATTAATATTACTGATATAATCATTGTATTATCTTTTTTCTTTTGCATTTTTCTCTCCTTCTTTCTCTTGCTTCATTATATCATATTTTTCATTTTAAATCGTTAATAACTCCATTAATTAAGTTTAAATCTGATGGAATTATCCATTTTATGTTTGCTTTATGAAATATTGCTAGTGGTATTATTGCACCACTTCTTGCTCCATCCATCCATTTTGGATTATTTGGCATTAAATTATAAAGTTCTTCTAATGTGATATCATAAAATACCTTTTCTGTTCCTTTTATATAATCTTCTATACTTACCATATATTTATGTATTCCATCATCAAATAGTGTATTTTTTACTAGGTTAAATTTTGTTAGGAGTTCAAATCTTTCTTCTCCCCCAGTAAATATTGCACAGTCATAATCTTTATCAATTTTTACATCTTTTATGCTTTCTTCTACAAATTTTTCCATTTCTTCTATAGTATTTCCACTATATTTTTCATTTACTTTATCAAAGTTATTTAGAAGGTCTGCAACTCCTATTTCTAAATTCTTTCTTCCTATTATTTCTTTTCCTTTATATGTTACAAGCTCTGTTGTTTTTCCGCCCATGATCAAATTTATCATTAAATAGTTTTACCAATTCTGTTTTTCTTTCTTCAGATAATTTTCTAAATATTCCTGTAACATATATGTTAGTATTATAATATTTTAAATCATATTTTTTCTTTAATGTTTCAAAGTATTTACAAAGTTCATCTTTATTTTCTTTACTTATTCCTTTCTCACTATCAAAGTTATTTTTAAAGTATACCGAATGTTCTTCTAATAGTTTTAATTCATTACTATAACTATAAACTTTAATTGTTGATGATCCTAAATCTATATAATATTTTATCATTTTATACCTCACCTTAATTTTATTTTAACATCTAATCAAATTATATACAATAAAAAAGGAGCCTTTCGGCTCAAAAGTTAAGATAGAGAGTATTTATAAAAAAATCAAAAATTTAGAACATATATTTATTATCAAAAATATATAAAATTAACTATCATTTATCACGCTTCTTTCTTCTTTCTTTTTACAGTTTAATCATACCAATATATAATGTAAAAATTATAAAAGAAATATGTGAAAATATGTTATTCTTTTACTAATACTTTGTCTCCTACTTCTAGATATTTACCTGCCTCTATCGCAGCATCATGTGGCATATTTAGACATCCGTGAGATCCATGATACATATATGTTGTTCCACCAAATGATTCTTTATTTCTCCAACCATGTCTTTTTATTACTTTTCCATTTTTATCATAGTCTGTATGATATTCTGCATCATGTAATCCTTCACCATTATGATATTTCATCATTATATCAACATATGACTGATATCCTGGTCCTTTTAAGTATCTGTTTCTTGTTTTACTATAAATTTTAAAGCATCCTATTGTGCTTGGTGATGATAATTTTCCTGAAACTATTGGTGTTTCTAGAAGTACTTTTACTCCTTCATACACCTTTAATTCTTGTGAAGATATATCTGCAATAGCATATGTTCCTGTTAATACATCTATTTTGCTACTATCAACATATCCTATTTTTCCTTTTATTTTTACTTTTGATTCATTATCTATCTTTTCTATTTCTCTTCCAACATCATATTTATCTAGTCCACTTATTGCGTTACCATTTATATCTTTTAAATTTGTTTTTTCTTTTACATAAAAGTTTCTATTTGTTTTTAGTGTTTTTGTTTCTATTACTTTTGTCTCTTCTTCTTTAGGATTATCTTTTTCTATTTCTGTTTCTATTTTTACTTCTTCTTTTGGTTTTGTAGTTGCATTACCCGTGCATCCTGTTAATACAAATCCTGCAGTTAAAAGAGCTAGTGCTTTCTTATTTATTTTTACTTTTTTCATATGGTATCCTCGATTTCCTCGGTATATGATACTACTTTTGCAAAAGAAAAACAAGTTTATTTAAATAACTTGTTAAATTCTTTTTCTTCATCATTTAATATTTCTTTTGTAAGTCGTCCATATGCATCAGTTTGTTTATCACTTAATGCTGTTGTCATTCTTTCTAGTTTACCATTTTTTATATAGAAGTATGTTGGAGCGAATATTCTCTTTTCTCCTATTTTAACTTCTACATTTTCTTCGTCTGTTAAAGTATAATCAGAAAGTTTACTATTAAATCTTTTTAACATTAATTTATATGTTTCAGTTCCATCATTTAGTTTTTCTTTTTCACTAAATTTTTTAATTGTATATTTATCTCTTAATATTTCATTAAAGTCTTTATCCCATATATTTAAATAGTATATTTCTTTTATTCCTTTTTTATTTGCAACTTCTACTGCTTTTTCTACTACACTTCTACACCATGGACATTTTTCATCTCCAATATATAGGTAGAATGTTTTATTTTCTTCTAGCATACTTTTTACTTTTTCTTGTGATACGTGTCTAAATGGATTATTTTCATTTATTGTTATTTTTCTATATTCATGCTCTCCTACTTTTTTTCCATTTATTTTTTCATATTCTTCTTTAAAGTCTTTTGCATATTTTTTACTGCTTACTTCTTTATATGCATATGCACCCAGAAGTATTAAAAGAAGTATTACAACAAATATTATTCTTACAGTGTCTTTTTTCATCTTGTTAGTTTCAATCTTTTTTTCTTCTACCTTTTTTGTTTCTTTTTCCTTTTCATTCTTTTTAGATACTTTACTATTTTTCTTTTCCATAGTTTACTCCTTTAATAAAATTTTACATTATTTTATTTTTTTATGCAATATTTTATTATCCAATATATTTATAAGGATTTATTATGTGACTTGTGTATCTTGAATATGTTGAGTTGTAGTTCCATCCATAGTCTTCAGACATCTCTAAATGTAAGTGGCATCCTGTTGACCATCCTGTTGACCCTACATATGCTATCGTCTGACCTGCTGCAACTGTTTCACCTTCTGATGCTGCGTATCCACTAACATGGGCATACTGTGAAAATACTAATCTTCCATTTACATTATGAACTATTAATACCATGTGTGCTCCATATATATCTAGTTTATTTCCAACGTAATATACTCTTCCTGCTGCAACTGCTCTTATTGGTCTTCCGCAGTTTGTTGAATAATCTAATCCTTTATGTGGATATGGGAAGTATGCTTTTCCATAACCATTCGATACTCTAACACCTGGTAATGGACTTGTAAATCCATTTGCTTTTATTACTCCAGATGCTCCTCCACCACTACTCGGATTTACTTTAGGCGGTATATCACAAGTAACTCCTATTACATCTTCTGATTTACATCCTTTTGATTTATAGTATGAAACTTTTTGTTGTGCAGTTTTTAAATCATTTTCAACGTTTGGTATTGTTCCGGATATACTCTTACTATTTTCTTCAATTTTTGCTTGTTCTGCTTTTTGAGCTTCTACCATGCTATTTAATTCTGTTTTTTTTGCTTCTAGATCTTTTTTTCTAGCTTCATTTTTTGATATTAATTCTTTTAATTCTTTCATTATTTTATCATTATAGTCTGTTAACTGTTCTGTTATTGATAAACGATATATCATATCTGTTATTGTTTCTGCACCAAATGCATATTCTAGATAAGCATTATCTCCATTTTCTATTTGATAATATGCAATTATTTTTTTACTTTCATCTATCTTTTTTTCTATTTCTTTATTAGATTCATCTATTTCATTTTGAAGTGATTCTTGCTCTTTTCTATTATTATCAATTTTTGTTTGTAGATCTTTTATTGTATTTGCTATTCCTGCAAGTGTTTCATTGTTTTTTGCAAGTTTAGCTTTTTTGTCATCTATTTGTGATTGATATTTTGCAACATCATCTTCATATTGTTTTAATGTTACTGCATGTACTGTACTTGGAAATATCATTAATGATATTAAAAATGTTATTATTAATTTTTTCTTCATATTACACCTTCAAGTATTTTCTAACTGCAGATGATGATCCTATCATACCAACAAATATTCCTATTAATATTATTATTCCTGACACATGATATATAAATGGATTTGGTCTTATTAAGTTTATTAATGGAGAGAATACATATCCATTTAATGATTTGTATAGATATGGATATCCAAATACAAAACATTCCTTCTATTATAAATGGTGTTTTTATTGTGAAGTTTGTTGCTCCAACTAGTCTCATTATTCCTATTTCTCTTTTTCTTGAATATATTGTTAATTTTATTGTGTTTATTATTAAGAATAATGTAACAAGTACTAATGCAATTACTGCAATATAACTTACTTTTTGAACTGTATCAAATGCACTTATCATTTTGTCTACTAGTCCTTCTCCATAACGAACTGTATTTACCTTATCAATTTTCTTTATTTCATCTGCTGTTTTATCTATTTTTTCTACGTCTTTTACTTTTACTTGGAATGTGTCTTTTAATGGGTTATCAGCATCATCCCATTCACTCATTACAGAGTTGAAGACGTCAGATTCCTTTTGCATGCTTTCTTTTATTTCATTTTTATCCTGATATACTATTTTAGATTTTTCTACATTTTTATTTGATTCTAATTTTTCTCTTATATTTTTTACATCATCATCTGTTGCATCACTATCTACAAATACTACTATTGTTAAGTCTTTTTCTATTTCTGTTGTAAAATTCTGAATGTTAAAGTATGCAAGTACTGAAACTGCAACTATTATTAAAGTGATTGCTATACATGATATTGATGCTAAACTTAAACTGAAGTTTCTGAAGACGCTTTTAAATGCATCTTTGATACTTCTTCCTAACATTCTAAGCGTTTTCATAATCGTATGTTCCTTTCTCTTTATTGTTTACAATTCTTCCATCTTTTATTGTAATAACCTGTTTTTTAAGAGCATTTACTATTCTTTCATCATGTGTTACTACAAGTACTGTTGTTCCCCATTCGTCATTTATCTTTTCAATGACTCTCATTATTTCCATACTCATTTCTGGGTCTAGATTTCCTGTTGGTTCATCACAAAGTAGCATTTTGGGATTGTTTACTATTGCACGTGCGATTGCAACTCTTTGCTGCTCTCCACCTGATAACTGGTCTGGATAACTATGTATCTTATTTTTTAATCCAACTATTTCTAATGCTTTGAGTACTTTTACCCTTGTTTCTTGTTTTGTTGCTCCTATTACTTCCATTGCAAATGCTACATTTTCATATACTGTTCTTTTTGGCAATAATTTATAGTCTTGGAAAACTATTCCTAGGTTTCTTCTTAATTTATAAACTTTGCTGTTACGTAATTTTGCAACATTAATACCACCTACAATTATTTGACCATGTGTAGGTTTTTCCTCTCTATATAAAAGCTTCATAAGTGTTGATTTACCGCTTCCTGATCCTCCTATTATAAATACAAAAGATCCTTTTGCTATTGAGAGGTTTATATCATATAGTGCGGTTGTACCATTCTTATATTGCTTTTTAACATTTTTAAGTCTGATTATATCCACTATTATCTACCACCTTATACTCAATATAGTATAGCATAAAAATAGTCGAAAAAAAAGATTTCTATTTGAAATCTCTTAAGTATGCATCTATAAAAATATCTATGTCTCCATCTAGGACTTTATCTGCATTTGATGTTTCTACATTTGTTCTATGGTCTTTTACCATTTTATATGGTTCAAGTACATAACTTCTTATCTGCGATCCAAATTCAACACTTTTTTCTATGCCTTTTATTTTATTTAATTTTTCTTCTTCTTCTGCAAGACGTTTGTTCATAAGTTTACTTTTTAATACATTTATTGCTTCTTCTTTATTTTGTATTTGACTTCTTTCATTTTGACATGTTACAACAAGGCCTGTTGGCATATGTGTTACTCTTACTGCAGAGTCTGTTGTGTTAACTCCTTGTCCACCTTTTCCACTTGATCTATATACGTCTATTTTTAAATCTTTTGGGTCTATTTCTATTTCAGGTGTTTCATCAAACTTTGGCATAACTTCTACAGATGCAAATGAGGTATGTCTTCTTTTATTTGAATCAAATGGTGATATTCTAACTAGACGATGCACTCCTTTTTCGCTTTTTAAAAGTCCATATGTATTTTCTCCATCTATCTCTAGTGTTATACTTTTTATTCCAGCGACATCTCCTAGCTCCCTATCAAGTACTTTGAAAGCAAATGCTTTTTTCTCACACCATCTCGTATACATTCTAAATAGCATTTCAGCCCAATCACAAGCTTCTGTTCCACCTGCACCACTATGTATTTCCATTATTACATCTAAATCATCATATTTTCCACTAAATAGATTACTCTTTTCAAGTTTTTCTGTTTCTTCATTTATCTTATTTATATCTATTTCATTTATTTCTTTATCTGTCATTAACGGTATTAATTCTAAATAATCTTTTATTTCATTTATTTCTTTTTGTAGTGGTTCTATTTTATTTTTTAATCTTGATATTTTTTTTATTACTTTGCTGCTTTCTTCTCTATCATCCCAGAATGTACTTTCAAGTGTTTTTTTGTTTAGTTCATCAAGTTCTCTTTCTTTATCTTCTCCGTCAAAGTGACCTCCATAAGTCATTTAATTTTTTTAAGTTTTCATTTAATATATTTGTTATTTCTGTCTTTTCCATAATTTTCCTCGCATATTTTATTTTTTAATACATATTATATATTAGAGGAAGGTTCACCAGTAAAGTTGTGAAGATCCTCTTTATATAGATTTAGAGAGCTTAAGGCTCTCTTTTTTTATTTTACTACTTCACTTTTCTTTGGAAATACAAACATACAAATTATATATAATATTATTCCAGCTCCATAACATAGTGAAACTGCTGCCCATACTACTCTTACTATTGTTGGATCTATTCCAAAGTATTCAGCAACTCCACCACATACTCCATCTAATTTTTTTCCATCTTCTATTTTGTATATTCTCTTTGCTTTTTCTTTTGTTTCTTTCTTTTCCATTTCAATCAACCTCTAGTTAATTGTATCATATTTGTTTAAAAATTAGAACTATTATTTCAGTGCTTCATTAGTACTTTTGTCTTTTCTTTTTCTATCTCCAGTTCTCCTGGATTTTCCATCTTTGCTAGATTTCTATTTTTGTATTCATCTTCATCTGTTACTTCTCTTATTAATTTAATGAAACTTGGCATTTTTATTTCATCTTTTTCATTTGTAAGTTCTACTTCCATTATTGCTCTATCTTTCCAGAATGGATATATATCTATTTCATAACATATGCCATCCTGCATTAGAAAGTATCTATTTTTTCTTATCTGATGACTATGTGTATCTGCTCTCATTAATAATTCTAGATATTCCTTTTCTGTTATTAGGCGTTCTTTTTCTATTCTTTTCATGTTTGTTACTGGAACTTTTTCTGTTATGTAATATATGTATGATCCTTTCTCTCCTCTTTGTCTTACTCTAATTTCATGACCATTACTGCTCTTTAAATATGTTTGTATTATTTCTACTTTTTTACAATATGGATTTTCTTCTAATCTTTTTAAATTAGGCATATCGATTAAGAATTTTCTTTCTATTTCATATGGAGCGGGTTCTCCTAGCATGCTTGTTATTTCTTTTATTAAATCTTTCATTTTTTCATTAAAGTCTTTATTATTTTTTATGACTCTTAAGTGTGGATGTCCTACCCATGACTCTATTATCTTATCATCAAGTCTTCTTGCTTCTTCTACTGTTTCACTTCTTGCTTTATTGTTTTCAAGAGTGTAGTATTCATCTCCTAATTTTGCTGATGTTTCTAGATGGAAGACTCCACTATATCTATCTCTTAATTCTACTTCATCTAATTTTAAATCATCTAAGAGTATATTAAAATCAATGCTACTTAAGTATGCTTTACTATCCATTGTTCCTCTATCACATACAATAAGTACTTTTTCTGTATTTAGTCTTTTTGCTGCTTCTTCATATATTTTTTCTTTTTCTATTTGAAGAGACATTATGTTTTTTTGAAAGTCTACTACGCTTTCAAAGGACTGTTTATTTAGTCCTGCATTTATAAGTTCTGTTGCAGCTTCTGGTACAAATATTACTTTGTATCCTCTTTCTGTCATTGCATTTTCT
>ONSL01000071.1 GCA_900320505.1 uncultured Eubacteriales bacterium | reverse complement strand
ATATAAGCTATTTCTATATTTGGTTTTATTTTCTTTATATAATTTAAATGATTTTTTATTTCTTTAAATATATATGTATTTCTCTCGTTTATATCCATTGTTGTTATCTCCTTCATATATAATTTTATTATTTTGTTATAAAAACTTGTTAGAATTGATTTTAACGCGAAATTTATGTATGTTAATTATCTATTTTTAATATATATTCTTTATTTAATCCAAAGTGTGATTTATTATTTTTAGTATCTATTATATATTTTTCAAATCCTGGATCAATTACCTTACATACTAATATATATTCTTTTGCATTAGGTACATTTTTCATAACTATCTTTAACCAATCACATTGACTTAATGCTTTGGCACTATCATCAAAATTAGAGAAATTATAATCTTCAAAGCATCTTCCTGTTTTAGGATCTGAATAAGGTGGACAGATGAATACACTATGTCCTGTATTATCTAAATCATCTTCTCCATTATATTTGAATTTATTAGCATCTTGATACTTTATATCTCTTCCTGTTTCTTTATACCAATCTACTAATTCCTTATTGTAATCTCCACCAATATATTTTTTACCTAATTCTATACTAGCATCATATCTTGCTCCCCAACCAGCAAAAGGATCTATGATAGTATTAGTAGTTATATATTCATTTATAATATTTTTAGCTAAAGTTTTACTAAACCAACTAGGTTGCTTACAAGTTCTAGTTATATTCATAGCATTTAATATAGATTTATTATCAATAAATCCACCTGCATATTCAATTCTATTTTTTATCATTTTCCATCTTAATTTTTCATCATTCCAAGCTTCTATCACGCTAGGTTTTCCATCAACTCTTACATTATAAAAACATTTCGGTCTATCTTTTGCATAAGGTATTTCTGGATTTCTAAATAAATCTATATCAACACCAATTAAGGGATTAGGACATTTCTTTAAATATTTTAATCCATTACTTTCATAACCATTTGCTTTTGGTATATATTTTGACCCTTCTTTATCTGTTATTAGTATAATATGATTTTTCTTATATACATTTAATTTTTCTACTATGGGTACTCCTTTATAATCATATATACCGTCCATTAAATGACCACCCTTACATTCGAATAAATAACCATTTACTTTAAAATCTATAAAAGTAACATGTTTGATATTATCTATATAATAATCAACTGGAATTTGTCTATCTTCAATTGCAATATTATTTCGTAAACAATAATCATAAAAATCCCTTTCATAACTACTATCAAATTTGGAATTATCAATAGTGCTTCTTGTATTCTTTGAAGTTTTTATCGCCTTATTATGTATCTCTTTAACTTGTGTTGGGCTAGTTACACCATAATTATCTTTCCAATATTTTTGTACTTTATCTTTATCCTTAAAAATATTATCCACTCCATATTTCTCTAAATTAGTTTTATATGCTTTGTCTCTATTTGTATATCCAGGATCTCCATATCTTTCTTGTTTTGTATTATGTACTTTATTTATAATGTCTTTATTTTGCATAGGATTTACTGTACCATATCTTTTTAAATTAGTCTCTATTGATTTTTTTCTAATCTCACTACTTGCTAAAGGACTATCCACACCATACTTTTTAAGATTTGTTTCTTTAGCCTTTTCAATATTATGATAAGTTGGATCTTGATATCTTTCTTCCTTTGTCTTTCTTCTTTTTATAACTATATTCTGTTTTTCCTCTCTACTTTTACTTTTTATAGCATCAGATACTTTATTCTTTATTGATTCTACCTTCATTGGACTGTCTACACCATACTTTTCTAAACAAGTTTTCTTCATACTATTAATTCTATCTCTATTTATTTTATTTTTATCTCTTTTTAAATTATATAAATCTCTTACATTAACAAAATCAGACCATGTTAAACCACTAGCTTTATATATATCACCTACATTTAAATTTGAATCATTATATAGTTTTTTAATTAAATCTATTGTATCTTGTGTTAATGGTTTTTTATTGTATCTATCAGCTGTAGCACATGATGTAGAACAATATACTTTTTTATTATTATAAATAGCACCCTTTTGATAATCACTAGGTGTAAATATTCTACCACAATAAGAACATTTTGCTTCAATAATATCTTTATATTTTTCTTTATTGGTTATTCTTTTTATTTTATTAGGTTTTGGAGGATATCTATTATTAAATGTATCCTTAATTTTTTGTGTTATAATTTGTTTCTCTTCTATTGTTTTATTATTATGCCATCGTGTTGTACTATATTTACTTGCACATGATTTACTACAGAATAATAATTTATCTGTATCATTACTTAAATTAACAATTTGACTATGTTTTAAATTAAATATCGTATTACATACTGGACAGATACATTTTATATGTTTATTATTATCGTATTCAATTTTATTATGTGATTTCATACCTTTGGCACTATTTAATTTTGTTACTCTTATTTGTTCTTTACTTAATCTAATATTACCATTAACAGTATATTTTTTAAAATATAAATCAATGTATTCTTTTTTCTGATTAATATCTAAATTATTCCACACTAAACTATCATATTCTTGTAAAGTCATTTACTACCTCCTATTATATTAACATCTTTTATATATTATATAATATTTTACTTCATAAATCAATACATAACTAAAAATAAATTTAAAAATGTGCTAGTATTATAACATATTGTTAACAAAAAATCAATACATAACTAAAAATAAATTTTTAAAATAATATAAAAAGAGGATACATTTCTGTATCCTCTTAATTCCTTCAAATGCTTGTGTATGTAAGTGTTTATTGTAAAAATTAAACTGTGATTCTTCCTCTCACATACAATTTTGAATTGATCATTTTGTTTGCATATACGCTTACAAATCCTTCTTGACTTGTGAAATCAGCTGTTGTTACAACTGAAGTGTTACTGATTGGCATATAATTGCCAACTACATAACCTGCTTGTCAAAAGTCATTTCCTCTAGCTCCTACAAAGAAGTCATTTGGTTCAATTCCAACTGTTGCATATACTTTTAATGTTCCAAGTGTACCTGCTAAATATGAT
>ONSL01000011.1 GCA_900320505.1 uncultured Eubacteriales bacterium | reverse complement strand
AGATGATGAAATAATATCATTAAATGATGAATATGATAGAGCAGAGCTAGACAAAGTAAGTGCAAGAAATCTTGGGATTGAACAAGGAATTATAGAGGGTATTAAGCAAACTAAAATAGAAACAGCAAAGAATATGCTTAAAGACAACTTAGACATAAAAACCATTTGCAAATATACTAGTCTTTCAAAAGAAGAAGTTGAAAGTTTAAAAGAAGCTTAAAGCTTCTTTTTTTATAAAAAAATTATATATTACTTGAATGAATGTTTCTTTTTTGGTACCATAATTATGGTGATTAATCATGTTTGAGAGTTTAAGTGAAAGACTTCAGAATGCTATTCATAAGATGAAAGGTTATGGAAAGATAACTGAGGATAATATAAATGATGTAATGAAGGAGATTAGACTTTCATTATTAGAAGCAGATGTTAACTATAAGGTTGTTAAAGAGTTTACTAATAATGTAAAGGAAAAAGCTTTGGGTCGTGATGTTGCTTCTTCAATAAAACCTGGAGATTTATTTGTTAAGATTGTTAGTGATGAACTTACAGAGCTTTTAGGTGGAGATGCTAGTCCATTAGATTTATCAGGTAATCCTAATTTAATTATGCTTGTTGGTTTACAAGGCTCTGGTAAAACAACTACTGCTGGAAAGCTTTCTAATTATTTAAGAAAAAGGGAACACAAAAAACCTCTTCTTGTTGCATGTGATGTTTATCGTCCTGCTGCAATTGATCAGTTAAAAGAAATTGGAAAACAACTTAATATTCCTGTTTTTGAAGAAGGAAAGGAAGATCCTAATAAAATTGTTAAAGATGCTATAAGTTATGCTAAAGATAATAAATTTGATACTGTAATTATAGATACAGCTGGTCGTCTTCAAATAGATGAAAAATTAATGGATGAACTTATAAGTTTAAATGATAATTATAAACCAAATGAAGTTTTACTTGTAATTGATGCTATGATGGGACAAGATGCAATAAATGTTATTACAGGTTTTAATGATAAGCTTCCACTTACAGGTGTTATACTTACTAAGCTTGATGGCGATACTAGAGGTGGTGTTGCTCTTTCAGTAAGACATTTAACTAATGTTCCTATTAAGTTTATTGGAACATCTGAAAAGATGGATGGACTTGACTATTTTGACCCTTCAAGAATGGCTGATAGAATTCTTGGAATGGGGGATGTTATATCACTTGTTCAAAAAGCAGAAGATGCAATAGACGAAAAAGAAGCTGAAAAAACTGCAAAGAAAATGCAAAATGGCAAGTTTGATTTGGAAGACTTTTTAAGTACTATGAAGATGATGAAAAAAATGGGTCCACTTGAGAGCTTAATAAAACTTATTCCAGGTGCTAAGAAGATGGGACTTGATAAAGTTAAAGTTGATCCTAAAGATATGGCACATATTGAGGCTATTGTTCTTTCAATGACTCCAAAGGAAAGACGTAATCCTAGTATTATAAAAGCTAGTAGAAAGGTTAGAATTGCTAAAGGATCTGCAACTAAAGTAGAAGATGTCAACAGACTTCTTACTCAATTTGAACAGATGAAAAAAATGATGAAAGCATTTAATAATGGTAATTTAAAGATGCCTTTCTAGGCTTTTTAAATGGTATATATATTTCTTCTTTCATATTATAGTATGATTGGAGGATTTATATGTTTGATAGAGATGATTTAAATTTAGATTTTAATAGTAATTATACTGGTGATAATGGTATAAATTATAATGATATCGATATAAATATGGATGATAATCAAAATTCTAATTTTATGGAGAGTCAAAGTTCTTGTATGGAACCTAAAACTAATGTTATTCACAGAACTTTTTATCATGATGAAGAACACATTGTTCCTATAAGAACACATATTATTAATCATCATGTTATAAGACATTTTTATAAACCATGTTATTCATGTACTGTTGAAAATACTTATTGTAATGTTGATTGTCCAAATAATTGTATGTAAAATAATTGTAAAATAACTTGAAATATTATTAAAAAAGTAATATTCTATTATTACAATGGTAGTACAAGAAAGGGGTGCTTAATATGATTTACCCATCAATAGATAAACTTCTAAATATAGTTTCTTCTAAATATGAACTTGTTCATATTGCAGCTCGTCGTTCAAAGGAAATTTCTAAAAAAGGAAATTTACAAATGCCTGTAGAAGAATACAAAAGCACAAAAAATATTGGTAGAGCTCTTGAAGAGGTAGAAGCTGGTTTATTAAGAGTTAAGAAGTAATTATTATATTACTTCTTTTCTCTATGGAGGATAATATGAAGATTTTAAAGTATACTAAAAAGAAAAATGGATTATATAAACTTATACTTGATAATGGTAAGAGTATAGATTTATATGAAAATGTTATTCTTGACAATGCTCTCTTACTAACTAAAGAGATTAATGATTTTGATAAAGTCCTTCGTGATAATTCTTTTTATGTATGCTATTTTGATGCCCTTAAGATGATTAATACAAGATTAAGAAGTGAAAAAGAAGTAAGAGATAGACTTAATTCTAGAGATTATAGTAGTCAAAATGTTGAAAAGACTATATCTTTGCTTTTAAAACAAGGATATATAAATGATAAGACTTTTGCAAATAGTTATGTAAATGATGCTATAATTACTACTTATCATGGTCCGAGAAAGATAAGATCCGATTTGAAGAAAAAGGGTGTTAGTGATAATCTTATTGATGATGCTTTAAAACAATATGATGGTGATGTTCAAGAGGAAAAATGTGATAAAATTATTAATAATATTATTAATAGAAGTAAAGGCTATGGAAAGAGATATATCGTAAATAAGATTTACTCCAGTCTTTTAAGAGAGGGTTTTGATAGAAATATTATAGATGATTCTGTTTCAAAGATTTCTTTTAAAGATAATAAAGAAATTTATGATAAAGAATATAATAAAGCTTATAATAGGCTTTCAAAAAAATATGAAGGAAAAGAACTTGAATTAAAAATTAGGGAGTCTTTATATAGAAAAGGTTTTTAGAAGTTTAAGCTTCTTTTTTTGTTTTTATAGTCATAGACTTTATTAGGTGATTATATGCTTAAAGATAATACTTTTAGATATACGTTTTATTTAAATAGACTATATATTACTAATTATATTTCCATTATTGATATTAATGATAATAATGCTACTTTTAAAACTTCTTTTGGTAAGTTAAAAGTTATTGGTACTAATATTAAGATTAAAAAGATTCTTTATAAGACTTTGTTTCTTACAGGTGATTTTAAAAATATCGAGGTTTCATATGAGCAGAATTAAGATTAAAGTTTCTGGGAATTATGAATATTTTTTTAGGGAACTTTTAAGACTTAATATTAATGTTTATTATATAGATAGAAAGTATAAAGAATTAATATTTATAATAGATAGTTCTAATTTAAATAAAGTATTTAGCATTAAGACATCCTGTAAAGTAAATGTATGTAGTATTTATGGCTTTCTTAAGTATAAGAATCTTTTATGTAAATATAAGTATGTATTTATATTTTTTTTAGTTAGTTTATTTACCTTATTTTATGTAAGTAATATGGTTTTAAAGATAGATGTTTATGGTACTAATACATATATTAATAAAAGATTATATAATTATTTAAATAAATATAAATATAGTTTGTTTTTAAATTATAATGATAAAAATAAGTTAAGAGATAAGATTCTTTCTTCAAATAAAGATTTATCTTATATTGAATTTAATAGGTATGGTACTTCTGTTAAAGTTTATTATAAAGAAAATATTAATTATAAAAATAATGTTAATAATAGGCCAAGAGATATTGTTGCTAAAAGAGATGCTATTGTTTTAAAGATTAAGTGTGATAGGGGTGAAGTTATAACTTATAAGTATGCTTATGTTAGAAAAGGTGATATTTTAATTAGTGGTACTATTATGAATAAAGATGA
Source organism: uncultured Eubacteriales bacterium (assembly GCA_900320505.1). Classification (GTDB taxonomy): domain Bacteria; phylum Bacillota_I; class Bacilli_A; order RF39; family UBA660; genus UBA2730. The sequence goes on along the minus strand of ONSL01000011.1, from coordinate 22,888 downwards.
TGTTCTTAATAAAGTTTCTTCATCTGGAAAAGTTATTGGTGAAGTATGGTACAAAGTTAGAGTAGATATTCCTAAAAATTATAAGAGTGAGAATCTTGTTAATTTAAATAAGAAAGGTTTATTTATTAATTTTTTAGATAATAAATTTTATTTTAATAAAAATATTACTAGTTTAAATAATAAGAGTGTTATTTCTAATTCTTTATTTCCTATATATATTGGTTATGGTGATTTATATAGTGTAAAAAGAAAGAGCAAGAAGTATGATTACAAGTCTAGCATGAAAAAGCTTAATAGTATTATTTATTCTAGATTTAATAAAAAAGAAATTATATCTAAAAAGGTTTTGAAAAAATATGATTATAATAGTAAAATAGTATACGAGGTATTTATTAGAAAAAAATCTGATATAACGTCATATAAGTATATAGAGTGAAGGTGATAGTATGAATAGCATTATAAATACAGTTATTGATGAGACTCTTCCTATGATAATTGTTAGTATTGTTGTAGTATCATCACTTAGAATTTGTTATTTATACAAGAATAAGATTCATTTTACTTTATATAAAGAGCTTTTTTATTTAGCAACTATACTTTATATTCTTGCACTTTTCCAAATTGTAACTAATGAAGATACTGTTTCTTGGTCATCTAATAATTTTATTCCTTTTAGGGAAATATTTAGATATAAGATAGGAAGCAGATTATTTATTAAAAATGTTATTGGTAATATTGCTCTTTTTCTACCTTTCGGTTTTATTTCAGCTTATATTTTAAAGAGTGATAATTATAAGGAGTCTACATTTTTAGCTCTTATTACGTCTGTTACAATTGAATGTGTTCAAATGATGATTGGAAGGGTATTTGATATAGATGATATTATGTTAAATACCTTTGGTGGATTTTTAGGCTTTTATTTATATAGATTTTTTAGAAATATTAGTCATAAAATGCCTAAAGTCTTTAAGAATGAATATTTTCTTGATTTTATTTCTATACTTATAGTACTAGGACTTTTATCACTTATATGATACAATTTAAGAGGTGATTGATATTGAATGTAATTAATTTTAATAATTTAACTAATGAAAATATTCCTGAAGAGGATACTATAAATAAAGTTCTTCTTTATGCTATGAAGAAGGAAAAACTTGATAGTACTTGTTTTGATGTTATTTTTGTAGATGAGGATTATATACATAATCTTAATAAAACATATAGAGGTATTGATAGAGTTACTGATGTTATAACATTTGCACTTGATGATGATAAAGATATGATAAATGGAAGTGGCATTGATATGCTTGGAGATATTTATATATGTGTTCCAAGAGCTCATGAACAGGCTAAAGAATATGGTCATTCATTCTTAAGAGAGATATGTTTTCTTGCAGTGCATGGCTTTTATCATCTTTTAGGATATGATCATCAAACTAAAGAAGAAGAAAAAGTTATGTTTGGTAAACAAGAGGAGGTGCTTAAAGAATATGGCATCACAAGAGAAAAGAAATAGTGATCTTGAAAAGACTTTCTTTAATATAAGAGCTATAAATACCAAAAATGATATTAATGTTTTGGAAAATACTAAAAAAGAGTTTAGAAGATTTAGAAATAGTGTTAAGTATTCTTTAGAAGGTCTTGCTAATGCTTATAAAAGTGAAAGAAGTTTGATTGTACATCTTGTTTGGAGTATAATAGTTTTCACTTGTGCATTTCTCTTTAGAATTTCAAGTAATAAGCTTGTTTTATCAATATGTTTAATGGGTGGAGTTCTTGCAATTGAACTTATAAACACTGCAATTGAAAGTGTTGTAGATCTTGTAACACTTGATGTTCATCCTCTTGCTAAACGTGCAAAAGATATTGCAAGTGCAGCATCATTTATGTTTAGTATATGTACTATTATTGGTGAATGCATTATTTTCTTTCCATATATATTTAAATTTTTTGGATGGATATAATTAAAAAGAGGGTAAGGTTATGAATAATAGTTTGGATTATAAAAAAGATTTATTAAGGAATACTGATACATCCATTAATACTTTAGATTATTTAAAAAGAGATATAGTGCCAGGTGAAGTTAGAGTAGTACTTAATTTATTTGATAATGCGGTTAATCCTTTTCTAGATTTAAAAAACAAAGATATGCATATAGATAATATTTCTAATTTAAAGTCTAATGGTGCAATAATTTCTGTTAATTCAAATGATTCTTCTTGCTCTATAGAAATATCTAGTTTGGGAGGACTTGCAAAATATTCATATGATTCATTAGGTGTTTCATTTTCACTAAAGACTGATGTATATGAGATTGTATATAGATATAGGTCTATTCCTGATAAGTATTCTTCTTTAGAAGATTTATATTTAAAATCTAAAGCACGTGAGTTTGAATACAATTTAACTAGTGGTATAATATACAGAGATAGGCTTTATGATAATGAAAGAGAAGTTAGATCGGCAACACATGATGATATATCAGATATTTATTTAAAAATGTTTTACTTTGTAAATAAAGCTGATGAGATTGTATTTGATAATTTAATGGATGTAAAGGTATCTAAAAAATAGGAGGGTAAGGTTTATGAAAGAAATAGAGTATAAGGTAGCACTTAAGAAGATGGGTATAGATTTTAAAAATATCTATTGTGACGATTATGGATATGATACATATTATTATAAGGACTTAAATATTTCAAATGGTAATATTCAAGGATATATTCCAACAGAGGTTTTAAAAAAGTATTCAAAGTCTTGTAATTTTGATATTGATTATGATAAAGATTTCAATAATTTACTTTTAGGTTTTGATGAGTGTGTTAATTTAGATAGTAAAGATGATTTTTTAAATTTTCTATCTGATATAAATAGTTATTATTCAAATGAAAAATTTAAGAAGAATAATGAAGCTTGTAAGAAACTTATTGGTGAAAGATTAAAGAAGTTAGATATTAGACAGGGAAATGTAATTAATGAATTTAGAAGTAGTCTTAATGCTTTTGATGAGTCTGTAGTTCCATATTTTTCAATGGAATCTATTCCTTCAAAGGTTACAAATAATATTTCATATGATTATTCAGGTGATGCTATTTCGATAAGTATCAATGAAAAAGAAAATAATACCATTCTTAATTTTGTGTTATATAGAGGAGGTTATCTTTATTCAGTATCATACGATAAAGATGAAAAAAGATGCATTTTAGAACATTATTATTATGATGGCAAGGAAAAGGTTCAATACGAGGAGAAGAAAGGTAGAAATGTTAAAGTTAATAACTATGATTTAACTCAAAATACTATGTCTTCATCTGAAAAACTTGGTTATAAGAATGTAATTTCTGATAATGATTATGTATTTATGCTATCTAAATTAGAAGAAGGAAAAAATAAGGCTCTTTCTGTAACTTGTGATACCAATACTAATTCAAAAACTTTAGTAAAGAGAGGTAAATAAAGTTATGAATGAAATAGATTTTGAAAAACTTGCAGAAAAAGAAGAAAGTGAAAGAGAAAAACTTGCATTTATTAGTCCAGGAATGTCTACAGATATTTGGTCTGTAACGTATGATAAAAGTTTAGCTCATGTTTCAGATGATATTAGAAATACTTTAGATAAATTTGATATGGCTGTTAATCCTTTTATCGCTAGTTATGTTTCTCCTAAGGATTTAAATGGTGATGTTAGTGTTTCATCAGGATACGATTTTACTGATGTTTCTTATAGTATAACTAGTAAAAGTGATAATTCTTCAGTTAACTATTCTAGAAATTGCAATTCATTTTCTTTTGATGTTAGTTATAGTGATGATGCTTATAATAAAACGAGTGCATCTCATTATTATAAGGATGATAAAGAGTATTTTAAGATTTCTGATAGTGGACTTGATACTTTATATAATTTAACTGATTCTACTGCTATTCAGTTAAATACTGTTCACATACTTGATTCTAAAAATATAGCATCATTAAATTCTAGTTTATATTATGCAATTAATTTAGCTTCTAGAGTTACATATGATAATATTGATAAATCAAAGAGTTTGGTGTTAAGATAAAATAGTAATGAATAATAAGGAGTTTGAAATGAGAGAAGAATTAAAAAAGCTTTTAAAAAATAGTAAGAGTTTGTATTATCATTTTCCAGTTGCAAGTATTCTTGTTACAGATGATGGTACTATGTTTTGTGGAGTAAATGTTGAATGTTCTTCACAAGGATCTGGTTGTTGTGCAGAAAGAAATAGTTTATATTCTGCTATTTCTAATGGGTATAATAAATTTACTCATTTATATTTGATGTGTGAAAAGGGTGATTTAATCTATCCATGTTTTATTTGTCGCCAGGCTCTTCTTGATTATTGTGATAAAGATATGCCGATTACTATATATTATGATGGAGGGGAGAAGACTATTACACTTTCTTCACTTGTTCCATATGCCTTTTCTGGAGATGATTTGAAATGAAAATAGGTTATGTAAATTTAGTTGGTAGACCTAATACAGGAAAGTCTACGTTACTCAATAGTATTTTAGGTGTTCATCTTGCTATTGTAAGTGATAAGGTTGGAACTACTAGAAATATAATTGATGGTGTTTATAATGACAAAGATAGTCAGATTATATTTGTTGATACTCCTGGTATTCATAAGCCTGTTACTTTACTTGATAAGGTTTTAAATAAGAAGAGTTTTGAAGCTAGTACAAGTACTACTGTTACTCTTTTTCTTATAGATGGTTCTAAAGGTTTTGGTAAAGGTGATAAATATATTTTAGATAAACTCGATAAGGATAGTACAGTTTTTCTTTTAATTAATAAAGTTGATAATATGGATAAAGAGTCTTTAATTAACGAGATTGATAAGGTTAAAGATTTATTTCCATTTAAGGAGATTATTCCTATTTCTGCTTTAAAAAAGAGAAATATAGATGAACTTATTAAGACAATTAAGAAGTATTTACCCGAAGGAGATAAAATATATGATAATGAGACTTTTACAAATATTTCTTCTAGGTTTGTTGCAAGTGAAGTTGTAAGAGAAAAACTTCTTATGCTTACTAGAGATGAAGTTCCTTATACTATTACATGTTATACAGAAGAATTTAAGGAATCTAAAGATCTTATTAGAATAAAAGTTGATGTTATTGTTGATAGAGAAAATTTAAAGAAGATTATTATTGGTAAGCATGGAACTTTGATAAAAGAAGCTGGTACACTTGCAAGAGAGGATTTGGAAAAGTTTTTTGATAAGAAAGTTTATTTGGAAACTTATGTTAAAGTACTCGATAACTGGAGAGATCAGAAAAAATTAATAGAAGATTTAAATCTTGATGAATAATTTTTAGTATTTTTATCATTATATATAATAGAGGTGATTATATGGATAATATAGTATGGTCTCTATTTAAAAAAACTGGTGATATAAAATACTTTTTACTTTACAAGAAATTAACTGGAGATGAGTAATATGCACATAGAAAGTGTTACTGGTATTGTTCTTACTGATACAAATTATAGTGAATCTAGTAAGATTATGAATGTTTTAACTAAAGAACATGGTCTTATTGGTGTTATCAGTAAGGGATGCAGAAATATTAAAAGCAAGTTAAGAGCGGTTAGTAGAAAGATGCTTTATGGTAAGTTTTATATTTATTATAAGGAATCAGGTCTTTCTACTTTAATTTCTGTAGATGTTATAAATAGTTATGACAATATCTTAAAAGATCTTGATAATATTACTTATGCTTCTTATATCTTAGAGCTTACTAATCAGGTTGTAAGAGAAAATGCTGATAGTAATATTTTTAGTATATTAGAAGCAAGTCTTGATAAAATCAATAGTGGATTTAATCCTCTTGCCATAACACTTTCTGTTGAACTTAAGTATTTAGATTTTTTGGGTGTTAGTCCTAATCTTTCTGAATGTTCTATATGTGGTAATAAGGATAATATTATTACACTTTCTGTAAGTGCTGGAGGACTTGTTTGCTCTTCTTGTTACAGGGAAGGTTATGTAGTTAAGCCTATTACTATAAAGCTTGCTAGAATGCTTTATTTAGTTGATATTAGTAAGATAAGCAAGATGGATATTAAAAAAGAAAATCTTATAGAACTCAATCATTTTATATCAGAATATTATGATAAGTATACAGGAATTTACTTAAAATCAAAAAAAATGATGGAAAAAATATCATCTTTTGTAGAAAATTAATTTCATATATGATAAAATAATGATAGTAGGCGAGAATATGAGAGATAAAAATGATAAGAAAATTATGAAAAATCAAGTAAAATTCCTAGTTTTTATACTTACTTTAGTTCTTTGTGTCTTTTTGGGAAGTAGTTTTGCATGGTATTCTGTTTCAAGTGATGCAAGTAATAGCATTGTTCTTGATGCAGGAACACTTGATGTGTCAGTTGATAGTACATCTGATCTTAGTCTTACTGACGTTGTTCCAGAATCTAAAAGTGAAGCATTAGGATCTGATGGGTTTAAGTTTACTGTAAACAATAAAGGTTCTATACCAGTTAATTATACTATTAGTTTAAAGGATGGCACTCTTGATTCTGGTGATACTAAACTTGATGATAAGTATGTTGGATGTGTTCTTTATAGTCTTGGAACTGATGCTAAAACAGCTGTTAAAGATGGACATGTGTCTGATTTTGCTGATGGACTTGTTTATACAAGTTCGCTTAATGCAGGTTCTAGTGAATCATATGAACTCAAGTGTTATTTAGATCAAGATGTCTTTGATAAGGATGCTGCTGGTAAAACTTTTAAGAAATATGTTAGTATAAAGGCTGTTCAAAAGGATTCGTAATTGACGAAATCCTTTTTTTGTGATATAATATGTCACGTCTTAAGGAAAGGAGTGTTAGTTGATATGAAAAATGGATCAATGCGTTTTTGCTATTTTGATTTGAATAACAATTTTGTTGAAACAAAAATGAGTTTAAAGGAAGGTGCTAATGTAGATTCTTATATGGAAAGTAGTGTTTTTAGTTCAGCTTTTGATGGTTCTGTTGTTGATATGAAGAATTTACGTGAAGCTTTAAAGGATGATGATAATTCTAATCTTGCAAGAGAGGTTAATAGCTTCTTAAGTAATTATAATTTTACACTTGAAAGTAGTCTTTCTTTTCATGAATTTAATGCAGTTTATAAGATAAGCAATAGTCCTAAATTTCATGATGAGACTTTCTCAGAAATGGCTCATAGTGCTACTTCAAATTCAGTTGTTATGCTTGATGCAGATTTTACACCAAATCTTTTGAGTAGTAAGAAATCAATATCAAAATTTGGTATTAGAAGATAAAGTCATAAAATTATGGCTTTTTTTCTTGCTTATCTTTTCTTTTTGTTATAAAATTATTCTTGTAATTGCCCCATAGCCAAGTGGTAAGGCAGTGCTCTCTGACAGCATTATGCGCTAGTTCGAATCTAGCTGGGGCAGCCAATTTGCTATTAAGGTCAGCTTGACCTTTTTATTTTGCATATAATATTTGGGATGGTGATTTTATGTATTCAGATGAAATTAGAGATATATTAGAAAAAAATAAAAATTATATTAGCAATGAGGAATATTTTGAAATATGTAATACTAGTCCTCAAATTAGAAGAGTAATATTTGATAAAGATACTCATGATTTTTATATTGAAACTAATGAAAAAGATGGAAGTCAAAAGTTTAAATTTAAGGTTTATAAAAAGACTAAATAATTGAGTAAGTTTATTCTTACTTTTTTTTCTTTATATGTTAAAATGAATATAGGAGTGATCTTATGAGTACTTTGGTTTTATGCACTAATGGTGAAAAGTTAGATATACTTGATAGGTTGAATTCAAGTAAGGGTTTTCATGACTATAAATTTATGACAATAGAAGAGTTTAGATCTAATTATTTTTTTTCATATGATTATAGAGCGATAGATTATTTAGCATGTAAATATTCTTATGATATAGATGTTTCTAAAACTTATATTGAATCTTTATATACAATTGATATTAATAAGAATTATAAAGATGAAAAACTTATATTTTTAAAAAAATTAAAGAAAGAACTTATAGATAATAATTTAATTACATTTAATAATTATTTTAAAGAATATTTAAAAGATAAAAAAATCATTAATTATTATCCTGTTCTTGATAAGTATCTTGATGATGCTTTAAAAAAGCTTAATGCTTCTTTCAGATGGAATTATGATATTAATAAGCTTTCTTATTATCCTTTTTCTTCAATTGATAGTGAAGTAGAATTTGTATGTCAGAAGATATGTGAACTTAAAAATAAGGGAGTTTCTTTAAACAATATATATCTTATGAATGTAGATGATAATTATTTTATGCCCATTAGAAAGTTTTTTAAATTATACAATATAAATATTAATTTAGATTATAAGGTTAATTTAAATAGTTTTTCTTTTGTTAATAAGTATTTAGAAGATAGAGAACTTCCTTCTATTAATGATTCTAATAGTTCTTTAGTTAAAACTTTTATAAATAAGGTTAATTCTATAAGTTATATTGAGGATAGTCCTAATTATGATAATATTTTAAGATATATTATTAAAGATACAATAATTGAGTCTCCTAGGTATAAAGAAAGTGTAAATGTATGTAATCTTTTTGATAGAAGATTTGATAGTGATAGCTATGTGTTTCTTATGGGATTTAATTATGGTAGTGTTCCTGCTTTATATAAAGATGATATGTTTATTAATGATGGTTTAAAAGGAAATTTATATACTACTAGTTTTAAGAATGAGAGAGAAAAGAAAAGGGTAATGGAGTATTTATCTAGTATACCTAATCTTTGTATTAGTCTTAAAGAAAGTACTTATAATAATAAATTTTATCCTTCTTCTTTGATAGATGAATATTCTATTTCTAAAGCAGATTATAATTTTAGTTTGGAATATAGCAATAACGCTAATAAAAGAAGACTTGAAAAAGATATGGATAATTTATATAGATATAATATTCATGATAAGAGTTTAGATGTTTTGAATAGTAATTATAAATCTATTTATGGTACTTATAATCATGAGTTTAGTGGGATAGATAGTGATACTTTTAAGAAATATATTAAAAATATAGATCTTTCTTATACAAGTATGAATAGTTACTTTTCTTGTCCTTTTAAGTATTATGTTAATTATATTTTAAAGGCTATTCCTTTTGTTAATACTTTTGCAAGTGTTATTGGTAATTTATTTCATTATATTTTACAGCATTCTTATGATGATAACTTTGATTCTGATAAGTTCTTTGATAAGTATGTAGGTAGCATTTCTATTGATAGCAAAGAAAGATTTTTCTTAAGTAAATTAAAAAGAATTATTAAAGATGAGATTGAAATTATTAAGGATAATGATCAGTATACTTTATTTCATGAAAGAATGTTTGAAAAAGAGATTAGATTATTAATAAGTGATAGTATAATTAGGTTAAATTTTGTCGGTAAGATTGATAAGATTCTTTATTATAATGATCTTGGAAAGACATACTTTAGTGTTATTGATTATAAGACTGGCACTTATCCTAGCAATTTATATAATATGAAATATGGTCTTTCTTCACAGCTAGCTACTTATTTATATTTAATAGTTAAAGGTAGGCTATTTGATAATCCAACATTTACTGGTATTTATTTTCAAAATGTTTTGATGCATGATAGTTTAGAAGGAAATAAAGATTATAAGACTCTTTTAAGAGATAGTTTAAAATATGATGGATATTCTACTTATAATACTGATAATCTTTATAAGTTTGATAATACTTATGTTGATAGCAAAGTAATTAAATCTATGAAATTAAAGAGTGATGGCGCTTTTAGTTCTTATGCAAAAGTTCTTTCAGATGATGATGTTAAAAGTTTATATAATTATACTGAAAAGTTAATTTTTGATGCTTTTAAGAATATTACTGACAGGCATTTTGATGTTAGTCCTATTAAGGTTGGGGTAAAGGATCTTTCATGTGAATATTGTGATGCTAGAGACATATGTTTTAGGACTGATTCTGATTATAGACTTGAAAGTGAAAATAAGAGTTTAGATTTTTTAGGAGGTGATAGTGATGCTAACTAAAGAACAAAAAAAAGCAGTTGATATTGAAAACCACACAAATGTGCTTGTTTCAGCAGGTGCTGGATCTGGTAAAACTTCTGTTCTTTCTAAAAGAGTTTTAAGAAAGGTTAGTGATGGTTTTACTGTAAAAAGACTTCTTCTTTTAACTTTTACTAAAGATGCTGCTAAAGAGATGAAGGATAGGGTTAAGAGTACCCTAATTGAGAATAATTATTTAGAAGAGGCATCTTTGGTGGATGAGGCATATATCACTACTTTTGATAGTTTTAGTTTAAGTCTTTTAAAGAAGTATCATTATGCTTTAAACCTTCCTAAAAATATTGAAATTACTGATTCTATTCTTCTTGATATTATTAAAAGAGATGCTCTTCAAAAAGCACTTGATATAGAGTATGAAAATGATAATCAAGATTTTGAACATTTAATTACAAATATGTCTTTAAAAGATGATAGTATGTTTATTAAAAATGTTCTTAATATTTCAAGAAAACTTGATCTTATGTATGATAGATCTTCTTTCCTTGATAGTTATATTGATAAGTTTTATGGTGAATCTTATTTAAATAAGTTTAAAGATGATTATGTTAATAATGTACTTAAGTTGTTTGATAAGTATAAAATAAAATGTACTTTACTTAGTGATACATTAAGTGAAAAGCAACTTGATAGTTTTAATTCTTCTTTTGGAAGTATTTCTTCTGTTAAGTCTTATGATAATATTAATGATTTCTTTAACAATTTAAAATTTTCTTCAAGAGGTTTTAGTGATGATTCTAAAGAAATATATAGTGATATGAAAAATATAAAAGATGAAATTACTTATTTTACCAATTCATATCCTAAGAAAGAGTATATTATTAGTGATATTTTAAAGACTAAAGATGATAGTATATGTCTTGTTAGAATACTTAAAAATATGTATAAGTTTTATGATGATGTTAAAGAAAAAAATAGGTATTATGATTTTTCTGATATAAGTATTATGGTTATTAATTTATTAAGAGATAATGATGGTATTAGAAATGAAGTTATTTCTTCTTTTGATGAAATTATGGTTGATGAGTATCAGGATACTTCTGATATAGAGGAAGAACTACTTAAATTAATTTCAAATAATAATTTATATATGGTTGGTGATATTAAACAGTCTATTTATCGCTTTCGTAATGCTAATCCAAATATTTTTAGAGAAAAGTATAGAGCTTATTCTAATAATAATGGTGGTGTTAAGATTGATTTAAATAAGAATTTTAGAAGTAGAGAAGAGGTTCTTCAAAATATCAATTTGATGTTTAATTATATTATGGATGAAGAAATAGGTGGTGCTAATTATAGAGAGGACAGTCAGGCTATATTTGGTAATACTACTTATAATGATTATAAAGGAACTAATTATAATTTAGATATTTTAACATATGATGTTGATAAAACAAAAAAGTATTCTAATACTGAACAAGAAATATTTATAATTGCAGAAGATATAAATAAAAAGATTAAAAGTGGTGTAAAAGTATTTGATAAGAATACTAATTCTTTTAGGCCTATTATGTATAGTGATTTTGTAATATTACTTTCTAAAAAGAAGAATTTTGATCTTTATAAGAAAATCTTCGAATATCTAAATATTCCAATTACTATTTATAGAGAAGAGAATGTTAATAATACAGATATTATTTATGTTATTCATAATTTATATAAGCTTGTATATGATCTTTCAAAATCCTTTTTTGATGATACAAGTAAGAAGGCATTTTTATCTATTTCTAGATCTTTCTTATTTAATTTAAGTGATGAAGAAATATTTGTTATGTTTAAAGATAATAGTTTTAAGAATAGCACTCTTTATAATATGGCGGATAGTATTAAAGATGATTTTAATTATTTAAGTCCTAAAGCTTTCTTTTTAAAACTTTCTGATACTTTCTCATTTGATGATAAAATACTTACAACTTCTGGTATTGATGAGAAAGAGAAGAGTATTTATTATATTTTTGATGTTATTTCTAGTTTAGAGGATAAAGGATATAACAATTTAGATGTTCTTAATTATTTAGATGAAGTCATAGAAAATAATTATAAGATGTCTTATGATAAGGATAGTGCTGATATAGATAGTGTAAAGATTATGTCTATTCATAAATCTAAAGGACTTGAGTTTCCTGTTTGCTATTTTGCGTCTTTATCTGATGCTTCAAATAATGATGATGCTAAAGAAAAGATTGCTTTTTCTAAATCTTATGGTTTTATGATTCCAGTATTTAATTATGGATATAAGAATTTACCTACTAGACTTCTTTATAATAGATCTGAAAAAACAGATGATATAAGTGAAAAGATTAGACTTTTCTATGTTGCTCTTACTAGAAGTCGTGAAAAGATTGTACTTGTTATGCCAAATAGTGATGTTAATAGTGAGTGTCATGATCTTGTTCCAAATGGTATTAGATTGTCTTATAATTCATTTTATAGTATGGTTAAAAGTATAGCTTTTGCTTTACAGGATTATGTTATTCAAGTTAAGCCTAATTTATCAAAAGACTATATTGTTAGTGAACATAGTGTTTCTTTAAATAAATCCAACTATAAACTTGATGTTAGAGAGATTAATCCTAATAGCGATACTTTCTCTTCTAAACATTTTTCTAAAGAAAATATTAATATTATTTCAAAAGATAATAAGCATCTTTTAGAGGAGGGCACTTTAATTCATAAAGTACTTGAAGAGATTGATTTTAATAATCCTAATTATGAATTATTTAATATAAGTGATTTTATAAAAGATAAAATAGATAAGTTTATAAATAGTGATATTATAAAGAAAATTAATAATGGTAAGTTTTATAAGGAGTATGAATTTTCTTATGAAGAGGATGATAATTCTTATCATGGTATAATTGATTTTATGGTTGAAACTTCTGATTCTATTTATATTTTTGATTATAAATTAAAAGGAATAGATGATCCTAATTATGACGTTCAGCTTAATGGATATAGGAAGTATATTGAATCTAAAACAGATAAGAGTGTTTATACATATCTTTATTCACTTCTTGATAGTTGGTTTAAAAAAGTTGTATAATTAGGTGAGGAGATTTTTTATGAAAGAGAAGAAAAAGAATTTAGAAGGAATTATTATGATTTTAATTGCAATTATAATAGTTCTTTGTATATTAATTATATATATTGTTATTTCAAGAGAAAGCAGTGTAAAACCTGCTTCACAAAATAGTGGTAGTGTGAGTAGTGTTTCTGACAACAATAATGATGCAGAAGTAAGCGTTCATGAAGATGGTAAACTTTATAAGAATGCAAGTTTAAATGATGCTGTTTGTGAGACTTCAAGCAAGACCCCTTATGTTGTTGGTACCTCTTATAATTGTAGTGGTTTGGGTGATGGCAAAAGTTATACTTTTTATGTTCTTAATGATGCAAGAAATACTGGAACTGTTGATTTGATAATGGATAGAGACTATAGCATTTCATCATATTCAAGTAGCGATGGGGAAAATTCTATTAATGCTATTAAAGCTCTTCCTAAAACTAGTGTTTGGACTAATTCTGCAACTCCAACATCAGATGTTTATAATTATTCTGGTTATGCTGCAAGACTTCCAAAAGCTTCTGAAATTGCAAGATCTTGCAATATGTCTTTTAATGGAAATAATAGCAATGGAATATATGAACTTACTAACAAGAATTGTGATTTTATATTTAAAAATACACAGTATGTAAATGCTAGTATTTCTTATAATGGTTATTATACAGAGACAAGTGATTCTAACACGACTAGCTGGGCAGTTGATTCTAATAATAAATCTTTAGATAGTGATAGTTCTTCTAATGTTAGTGATAAAAGAATTTATGATAATGTTACTTTAAGAGTAGTTGATTCATCAAGTGTACTTGGAGTAAGACCTGTTATTACTCTTTCTAAGTAGGTGATTTTATGAATCAAGAAAAAGTTGGTAATTTAATTAAAAAGATTAGGATGGATCATAATCTTACTCAAGAGGATTTTGCTAAAGAACTTGGTGTTACATATCAAGCGGTTAGCAAGTGGGAAAATGGTAAGAGTCTTCCTGATATATCTATTTTAAAAGAGATATGTAATAAGTATAATTATTCGTTAAATGATTTATTAGATGGTAATGATAAAAAGAAAAGTTATAAGTTTACTGTTATAATTTTGATTATCGTTTTACTTTTCTTTATTTTTATTTTATTTATTCAAAATAATAGCAATGATGATTTTGAATTTAAGCAAATCTCTTCTTCGTGTTCTTCATTTAATCTTTCTGGTACTGCTGCTTATAACAAAAGTAAAACTTCTCTTTCTATTAGCAATATTGAGTTTTGTGGAAAAGAAAATGATACTATATATGACAAGTTAAAATGTAATTTATATGAAGAGACTAATAATAAAAAAAATATTATTTCAAAATGTAGTAGTGGTAAAAATAAAAGTATAAAGGGGTATACTAAAAATTTAAAAATTAATGTTGATAATTATAATTCTATGTGCAGGAATTTTAGTGATGCTAATATGTATATTGAGATTGTTGCTAGTAAAGGTAAAAATGAAGATATTTATAAGATACCTTTAAAGCTTGATAAAAATTGCTAAAAATATAGCTTATGCTATGTTTTTTTTCATTCATTTATGATATTATATATTATAGAATAATGGAGGATGTGCTAGTGAGAAGTTTTTCTTATACAATTATTTGCATGTTACTTTTTTCTGTTACTCTAATTGTAATTAATTATTTGAAAAACAAAGATGAGAGTAGAAGTGCAAAGTTATATAAAGCAATGCTTATAGTTAACTTTATTAGTCTTGTATTAGAACTAATTTCTTTAAGTGTTCCTTTTATTAACAGATTTTATATATTTATGCTTATTTCATTTACTTTTATCTTCTCACTGTATACTTTAAATTTATATGATTTTAATAAGACTATTAAGATTAATTTTATTATTTATATTGTTACATCAATTTTAGCACTTACATTACCATTTAATACTATATATATTTATTATTTTTATTTAGTTTTTAATTCTTTCTTTTTGCTATATATATTTGTTACACGTTATGATGATGATAAGCATCTTATAATTTTCTTACATTTTATACTTATTATTGGTATTATTGTTGAGTCTGTTTGGAGAGTAAGTATATTTAATACAATTATACTTCTTATTTTATTTATTATGTATCATACAATGGAAAATCCAGATTCTAGGAAACTATTAAACGAAATTAAAATAAAAAAATATTATTACAATAAAGATAAGAATAAAACAGAGTTTTTAAATTATATGAGTCATGAAGTTAGGACTTATTTAAGTCTTATAATAGGATTATCTGATGTTATTAAGGATGAGAGTAGGGAACTTAATGCTGATTTAAAAGATGATGTTAATGGTATTAATTATGCTTCTTATAATTTATATAAAATGCTTGGTAAGATATATGATATTGATAGAATTGAGAAGGGAAAGATAAAGATAGAAGATAGTGTTTATAATTTTAAGAAGAATGCAGAAGATATTATAAATGCTAATAGTGCAATGCTACGTGAAAAAAATGTTCATCTTAATGTGGAGTTTTCTCCTAATATTCCATATGAACTTATAGGTGATTCTGTAAAGGTTGGAGAGATTATTAATAATCTTTTATATAATGCTTGTTATCATACTATGAGTGGAGAGATTAATTTTAGAACTAGCGCAATGGTTTATAAAGATAAATGTAGTTTGATAATTTCAATTAATGATACTGGTAAAGGATTTAAAAATGATGAACTTGATAAGCTTTTCTATGTTCCTGAAACTGGTCTTGGACTTACTATTGCTAAAGACTTAGTTAAAGCGATGGGTGGAAAAATAACTGTTTCTAGTATAAAGAATAAAGGTACATCCTTTGTTGTTATTTTAACTCAAAAGGTATCTTCATTAACTGGACCTGATGATGTTATTAAAATTACTGAAATAAAAGAAGAGATTCCTTCTAAAAATGTATTAATTGTTGATGATAAGAAAGATAATGTAAAGATGCTTAAAAAGCTTTTAAAAGATTATAATTTTAATTTAGATGAGGCATATAACGGAAAAGAATGTATTAAGAAAGTGTCAAAGAAGCATTATGATTTAATTCTTATGGATATTAAGATGCCTGTTATGGGTGGTGTTGCTGCTCTTAAAGTGTTAAAAAGGCTTGATAATTTTAAGACTCCTGTTGTTGCATTAACTGCAGATGCTAGACCTAATGCAAAAGAGATTTATTTAAAAGAAGGATTTAACGATTATGTTTCTAAACCTTTTTCAAAAGGCGAGATTGAAGATAAAGTTGAAAAGTTTCTTGGTAATAATTAAGGACTTTAACTCTTTATCTTTTTTTAGTATAATCTTTTTGGTGATTCTATGTTAGAAAACGAAATTTTTAATAAATATAAAGTTATTACTGATAATTTAATTAATTATGGCTTTTTTTTAGATAATGATAAATATATTTATAAAAAGAGGTTCCATAATAATTTTTTAGCAGAAATAACTATTTATAAAGGTAAGCTTACTGGAAAGGTTATAGATCTTGATTTTGATTCTGAATATACTTTGTTTAGAGTAAGTGATCCTGGAAGCTTTGCACTAGATGTTAAGAATAGTTATAATGATATACTTTTAGATATTAGATCTAAATGTTTTAAGGAGATGCCTTATAGATCTTCTTATGCAAATTGTGTTAATGATTATATTAAAAAGAAATATAATTCTTTACCTGAGTTTCCTTGGTATGATAAGAGTAACAAAGATAGTGGTATTTATAGAGATAAAAAGACTAATAAGTGGTTTGCTCTTATTCAGTATGTTGATTTAAATAAGTTAGATGCTAATTTAAGTGGTAAGTGTGAAATAATTAATTTAAAAATATCTTCTTCTAAATATAATATTAAAGGAATTTATCCTGCATATCATATGAATCATGAAAAGTGGATAAGTGTTATTTTAGATGGCAGTGTTAGTTTAGATTTAATTTATAAATTAGTTGATGAGTCATATACCAATGTTATAGGTAAAGTTATACATACATGGCTTATTCCATCTACTGCAGGTGATGGTATGTGGAGTTTAGATGATTATTTTTCAAATAAATATGTTACATGGAATCAAAGTTCTAATGTGCATGTTGGCGATACTGTTTATATTTATGTTTCTAAGCCTTATTCATGTATTATGTATAAGTGCAAAATTGTTAATACTTTTTTGCCTGGATTTGCTCATTACAAGTATTCTATGGAACTTGAAGTTCTTAAAAAGTATGAAAGAGGTAAATATTCTTTAGATCTTTTAAGGAAGTATGGGGTTAAGGCTGTTAGAGGTCCTAGAAGTATACCAGATGAACTTGTCAATTATATTGAAAATAAATAACTTATTTTTAGTCTTTAATTATTTATTTTTATAATATATAATATTTGTGGAGATGATTATATGAATAAACCTGTTGTATTATGTATTCTTGATGGATGTGGTATAAGAGAAAGTTCTGATGGAAATGCTTTTAAAAATGCTAAAAAAGAAACTTTTGATATGCTTGTTAATAAATATCCTCATAGTCTTTTACAAGCTAGTGGCAAAGCGGTTGGTCTTCCAGAGGGACAAATGGGAACAAGTGAAGTTGGTCATATGAATATTGGCTCTGGTAGAGTTGCTCTTCAACCACTTGAAGCGATAAATGATTCTATAAGAAGTAAAGAAATATATAAAAATAAAGAAATACTTGATGTCTTAAATCATGTTAAAAAGAATAATTCTTCTTTACATATAATTGGACTTTTAAGTGATGGAGGAATACATTCTCATATAGATCATTTATTAGCACTTCTTGATATTTGTAAAGAAAATTATGTTAAGAATATTTATGTTGATGTATTAACTGATGGTAGAGATACTTATGAGAAAAGTGCTTTAAAGTATTTGGATATTCTTTCTAAAAAATTAGATGAGGTTCATGGTAAGATTTCGACTATTGGTGGTCGTTATTATGGAATGGATAGAGACAATAATTTTGATAGATTAAAACTTGCATATGATGCAATATGTTATGGTAAAGGAAAAAAATATGATAATTATAAAGATCTTATAGAAGATAGTTATAAAAATGGTAAGACAGATGAATTTATTATACCTGCTTTACTTGATTCTCATCCTTTAGATGACAATGATGGTATTATAACTTTTAATTTTAGAAAAGATAGATTAAGAGAGCTATTTACTCTTCTTTCTAATCCGGATTGTTATGAAAAAGATGCTAATAGTAAAGGACTAGTAGTTAAGCATTATAAAAATTTAAAGACTTTAACTATGTTCCCAGTTACTGAAACTGTTTTATCTCCTCATGCTTTTAATGATCAAGATTTAAAAAATATCTTAGGAGAATATCTTCATAAAAATGGATTAAGTCAGTTAAGAATAGCAGAAACTGAAAAATATCCTCATGTAACATTTTTCTTTGATGGTGGTAAGGAAGTAGAATATGATGATATGAAGAAGGTTTTAATACCATCACCTAAAGTTGCAACATATGATTTGAAACCTGAGATGAGTGTTTATGAAGTTTGTGATCATTTTCTAAAAGAAGTTTCTAATTATGATGTTACAATTATGAATCTTGCTAATGGAGATATGGTTGGACATACTGGAGTTTATGATGCTGCAGTTGAGGCTGTTGAAGATATGGATAAGTGTCTTTCTAAAATATATCAAAAGACTGTTGTTGAACTTGGTGGAATATTAATGATTATAGCTGATCATGGTAATTGTGATGTTATGTGGGATGAAAATCATGAACCTGTAACTTCTCATACAACAAATCCTGTTCCATGTATTGTAACAAAGGAAGGTATTTCATTAAATGATGGTAAACTTGCTGATGTTGCTCCAACTATGCTTGAACTTATTGGTCTTCCAATTCCAAAAGAAATGACTGGTAAAAGTTTAATAAGAAAGGAAAAATAAATTATTTTTCCTTTTTCTTTGTATTTATTTAGATATGTTGCTATAATTTATTTGTTAGGTGATGAATTATGAAGAAGAAATTGACTTTAGTTGATGGAAACAATCTTATTTTTAGAAGTTATTTTGCAACTAGTTATAGTGGTGCTGTTATGACTAATAGTAAAGGTTTTCCTACTAATGCTATTTATAGTTTTATTAATATGATTAATAAAATAATAAAAGAAGAAGAACCTCAATACATGCTTGTTGCTTTTGATAAAGGTAAAACTTTTAGACATAAAGAATATAAAGATTATAAAGCTGGTAGAGCTGCTACACCTGATGAATTAAAGATGCAATTTGATCCTGCAAAAAAAGTTCTTAAAGCAATGGGAATTATGCCTTTTGAAATTGATAATTATGAGGCTGATGACATTATTGGAACACTTTGTAAGATGGCTAGTGATTCATGTGAGTATCAGACAATTATTGTTAGTAGTGATAGGGATCTTTTGCAATTAGTTGATTCAAATACTCGTATGAAATTTTTAAAGCATAATGATTTTACTATGGTTGACACTGATGTTTTTAGAGAAAAATATGGTGTTGACCCAATAAGAATGATTGATTTAAAAGCTCTTATGGGAGATTCTTCAGATAATATTCCTGGTGTTCACGGAATAGGTGAGAAAACTGCTATTAAACTTTTATCAGAGTATCAATCTCTTGATAATTTATATGCTCATATAGATGATATTTCTGGAAAAACTAAGGAGAAACTTATTGATGGTAAAGATAGTGCTTATATGTCTTATCATCTTGCAACTATATATAGAGAAGTTCCACTTCCTTTTACTATTGACGATTTAAAGATAAAGGATATTGATAGGGATAAATTAAGAGAACTTTTTGAAGATTTAGAGTTCCATTCATTTTTAAAGAAATATAATTTACTTGATAATAATGATAAAAAGAAAAATATTGATACTTCAAATATTAGTTTTGTTACTTTAGATAAATTTGATTATAGTAGACCTTTTAGTTTTTATATAGAAGTTGATCCTAGAGGGTATAGTAAGGGTGATATTTTAAGTATTTCTTTTATGAATGATAATTCTTTTACTTTTGTTACTAATAATTTTTCAAATACAAAAGATATTTTTGAAAGTGATACAGAAAAATATACTTATGATTTAAAGAAAGCTTATGTTTCGTTAAATAAATATGATATTGATGTTAAAAATACTATCTATGATTCAATGATTGCTTTATATTTAATTGATTATACAGTTAAGGATGATATTAGTTTTGTTTCTAAAAGTTTTAATTTTGATATTCCATCATATGAAGATTTATATGGTACTATTAAAAGACCAAAAGAAGTTGATAATAGTATAAAAGATGTTCTTTTTTCTAAAAATTTATTTATTTATAGTACTAGGGAAGACATACTAAAAAAATTAAAAGAGTTTGAACAATTAGATTTGTTTAATAATATCGAAATGCCACTTAGCAAGGTACTTGCTGATATGGAAATAGAAGGAGTTCTTCTCGATAAAGATTATCTTTTAGGTGCCAAAGAAAAATTAGAGTCTGATATGAAAAGTCTAGAAGATGAAATTTATAATTTAGCAGGATGTCAGTTTAACATTTTAAGTCCTGCACAACTTGGTAAGGTTTTGTTTGAAGATTTAAAGATACCTTATCCTAAAAAAGCTAAGGATAATAAATATTCAACTTCTAAAGATATACTTGATAAGATAAAAGATGATAATCCAATTGTTGATAAAGTTTTAGAGTACAGAACTCTTTCTAAACTTTTAAGTAATTATGTTGTTGGACTTATAAGTGAAATTAGAGATGATGGAAAAGTACATACTATATTTACTCAAACTTTAACTAGAACTGGAAGACTTTCAAGCATTGAACCTAATTTGCAAAATATTCCTGCAAGATCTGATTTTTCAAGGCTTATTCGCAAAGCATTTGTTGCAAGTCCTAATAGTTTACTTTTATCTTCTGATTATTCACAGATTGAACTTCGCGTTTTTGCATCTATGTCTGGTGCTGAAAATATGATTGAAGCATTTATTGAAGGAAAAGATATTCATACAAAAACTGCTAGTGATATTTATCATGTTCCAATAGATAGTGTTACTAAACAGATGAGAAGGAGTGCAAAAGCGGTTAACTTTGGTATAATATATGGCATAAGTTCATTTGGACTTTCTGATGATTTAGGTATTTCTATGAAAGATGCTAAAGCATTTATAGATAATTATCTTGATACATTTCCAGGCATTCGTGAATATATGAAGAAGGAAGTTGATAATGCTTATAAAAATGGATATGTTAAAACTTTACTTAACAGAAGAAGAGTAATTCCTGAACTTAAAAACAAAAATTTTATGATTAGACAAAGTGGTGAAAGAATGGCTCTTAATACTCCTATACAAGGTACTGCTGCAGATATTCTTAAGATTGCTATGGTTAGAATTTATAATGAGTTTAATAAAAGAAGATTAAAAAGTAAAATGATTATTCAAATACACGATGAACTTGTGTTTGATGTTAGGGAAGGCGAACTTGATGAGGTTACAAATATAGTACGTGATATTATGGAAAGTGCTTTTAAATTAAAAGTACCACTAAAGGTTGAAATTAATACCGGAAAGAATTTATATGAGGCAAAGTAATATGAAAATGAAAAGTAATTTAGAATATTTAAGGAATTTAGATGAGATTTTACTTCCACAGAATTTTACATATTTACATATGAATACATATTTTCAAAGTGAAAGAGCGAAGGAAAGATACGATGAAGTTCATGATGAAAAGTCTGAAGCTTTTACTTCTATCCCAACAGATACATATAATTTTAATGTTATTACTCCTTTTATTTCTAGGGAAGAAAGGGTAAAGGAAGCTAGAAAAAATCCAGATAGTTTAATTGTTAACTATCCAGGTAGTTCTAAACCTTTTGATATAAGAGTTATTCTTCCTAAAAAAAATTTAGATACTATTTCTAAAACAAATTTAAATATTTCGGATGTTGATTCTAAAAAACTTGATTTAATATATGATGGTTTTGGGGATCAAACTAGACCTAAACTTTTTGCAACTAATGTTGTATTTATTGGAAGTACGTTAAGTGATGAATTAACTGGTGATAATATTGATATTTTATATGCTGTTAGAGAAGAAGATGTTGATAGGTATTTAGGTGATATAGAAAGATCTGATAAGATTGGAAAAAATGAAAGTTTAGGGTCTAACTTAAAGTTTAATAGATTTTTAACTTATAATCCTAATGATAGCAATTTCATTAAAGGATCTTTATTTGAAAGAGAATATTATCGTGATAATTATGAAGGAGAGTATGATTATATAAATGGATTTAAAAAATACTAAGAAAGAGGATCTTATTCCATTTGATATTTATAAACAAGTTGTTGAAGATTCTGATGGTAAACAAGATGAAGAGACTCTTAGGAAAAGTTACTCAGAATTTTTAAATAGTGATCCAGAAGTGTTTTATATGATTGCAGATACTCTTAGAAAATATTTATATGGAACTTCTATTTATGATTCTGATGATACTAAAAGGCTTTAAGCCTTTTCTTTTTTCATATAATAGGAAATTCATACTTTGTAAAAAAATAAATTAAACAAAATGTTAAAAAAGCCTTTTGCTTATAAACTTTTTTTAGTATAATAATTAATACATAATTTAGAGGGTGGTGGTTGATATGAAAATTTATAAAGCATATAGATTTAGAATGTATCCTGATAAGGATACAT
>ONSL01000064.1 GCA_900320505.1 uncultured Eubacteriales bacterium | reverse complement strand
TGCAAAATGAGAATGCAATTTCTTACATTCTCATCTATAAAATCAATTAAATTGTAGCAATGCTAATTTTTATTCACCAACACTACTTGAAATTTAATCTTAATATTTAGTATCTTCATATAAAACTATTTTATTATTTTTTAGAGTTTTTTTGATATCTATTACTCTTTGATTAGATGATCCCTTCCATCTTAATGTTGGATCAGAAAGTTCTATCTTAAATTGTCCATCAACTAGTACATCTATGTATTTCATTATTTCATTTTCTTTTACATCATCAAATGAAAATCCTGTCCATACCCATAGATTTTTTTCTGGATATAACTCTTTAAATTTCTTTGCAATTTTTGTTGATGCTTCAATATTGTTAGGATGAAGGGGCTCTCCACCAAGTATTGATAATCCTACTATCCAATCTTTCGAACATAATTCCATTAGATGATCTATTACTTTATCTGTTAATTCTTCTCCACCTTTAAAATCCCATGTTTCTGCATTAAAGCATCCTTTACAATGGAATGCACAGCCCTGAAGAAATATTGATACTCTTACTCCAGGACCATTTGATATATCCATTTTTCTTATTTTATTATAGCGATGCATTATTTTTCTTTCTTCTTTTTAGTTTCTTTTTTAGCTGGTTCTTTTTTACTTTCTTTAGTATCATCATCTTTGTTATCTATATGAAGTACTCTTTCTTTTATTTCTTGTGTTCTTCCTTTATTCCAGAAGTTTGTTCCAATGTATCCACAAGTTCTTCTTGCAACGTTTAGTGTTGCATGATCTCTGTTACCACAGTTTGGACAATACCATTCAAGATTATCATCTATTAATATTTCTCCATCATATCCACATTTTTGACAATAATCTGATTTAGTATTTAATTCAGCATACATTATGTTGTTGTATATGAATTTTATGACTTCCATTACTGTATCTAGATTATTTTGAAGATTTGGTGTTTCAATATATGATATAGCTCCTCCTGGAGATAATTTCTGGAATTCAGATTCTAGTTTCAATTTTGTAAATGCATCAATCTCTTCAAATACTGGTACGTGATAACTATTTGTTATGTAGCTTCTATCAGTAATTCCTTTTATTTTACCAAATCTCTTTTGTAAGCATTTTGCAAATTTATATGTTGTAGATTCAATTGGTGTTCCATATACTGAATAATCAATATCTTCTGCTTCTTTCCATTTTTCACATGCATCATTTAAGTGTTGCATTACTTTTAGACCAAATTCTTTACCTACACCGTTATCTGTATGAGAATGTCCTGTCATATATTTAACACATTCATAAAGTCCTGCATATCCAAGTGATAATGTTGAATATCCATGATGTAATAGTTCATGAATTGATTCTCCTTTATCAAGACGAGCGATTGCTCCATGTTGCCATATAATTGGAGCGACATCTGATGTTACACGTGAAAGACGTTTATGTCTTATTTGTAATGCTCTATGACATAATTCTAGACGTTCATCAAATATACGCCAGAACTCATCCATATCTTTTCCAGATGATAATGCAACATCTGGTAAGTTAATAGTTACAACGCCTTGATTAAATCTACCATAGTATTTGCCTTTTCCTGGTACATAGTTTTTAGCTTTTGCAATATTTCCTAGATGCATTGTTCTATCAGGTGTTAAGAAGCTTCTGCATCCCATACAAGGATAACAATCTCTTCCACCTTCCTCGTTTACTTTCATTTCTCTCATTATCTTTTCTGAAATGTAATCTGGAACCATACGTTTTGCAGTACACTTTGCAGCAAGCTTTGTTAAGTAGTAATATTTTCCATCTTCTCTTATATTATCTTCTTCAAGTACATATAAAAGTTTAGGGAATGCTGGAGTTATATATACTCCTTTTTCATTCTTCATACCTTGAATTCTTTGATTTAAGAATTCTTCTATTATCATTGCAAGTTCATCTTTATATTCATCAGTTTCTCCTAAATACATACAAACTGATAAGAATGGTGCTTGTCCATTTGTTGTTGTCATGGAGTTTATTTGATACTGGAATGTTTGAACTCCATCTGTTATCTCTTTCTTTAAATCTTCCATTGCATATTTTTCAACGTCTTCCTTTTTAAATCCACGCTTAGTATATTTCTTTATATATGATTCTTTACTTGATCTTACAAATGGTGCAAGATGAGTAAGTGTAATTGTACATCCTCCATATTGTGATGATGATACTGCTGTTATTATTTGTGTTGCTATTGTCATTGCTGTTAGGAATCTATGTGGTTTTTCTATCATTACTCCATTAATATTTGTTCCATTTTGTAGCATATCATCAAGGTTAATTAAATCACAGTTGAATAATGCATTTTGTGCGAAATAATCAGCATCATGGAAATGAATTATTCCTTCATCATGTGCTTTTACTATATCTTCTGGAAGAAGGAATCTTCTTGTAATATCAGTTGATGTTATACCAGCAATATAGTCTCTTTGCGTTGTTACAACTGTTGCATTTTTATTAGAATTTTCTGTATTCCAATATTCATTTTCTCCATTTATTAATTCTTTAATAGAAAGGTCTGTTGTATTACTCTTTCTTACTAATTCTCTTGTATATCTATATGTAATATATTGTTTAGCTAGTGCATATTTTCCAAGTGCCATTAGACGCTCTTCAATTATATCTTGAATGTCTTCAACTAGCATTCTCTTTTTATTCTTTCCTTCAATATATTTAATTATATTTTTAATTTGAGTATCTGATACTCTATCTTCTTCAGGAACTTCCATATTTGCTTTTTTAATAGCAGTTGATATTTTTGTTGGTATATATTCTACTATATGTCCATCTCTTTTTACTATCTTCATAATTACACCTCACATCTTTCTTGTACTATTCCAGTATAGCACTTTTTAAAAAATAGTAATGTTGCAATTGCAACATTTTACAAAAAATGATAAAATAATTTTTAGAGGGTGTAAATATGACTGAACCATTCGATGGAATACAAGGAAAAAGCAAAGAAAAACTTTTACAAGCACTTGACGCTGAATCTGTAAATGTAAAGAAGGGGACAAACATTGGATACCTTATTAGAGGGAATAATACAATTGCCATTGTAACCTCTGGATACATTGAAATCATTAAGGAAAATGAAGATGGGACAAGAACAATTATTGACTCTTTAGAAGAGAATGATATACTTTCTTCAAGTACTCTTTACATAAAAGATAGTGACTATGAAACAATTACTAAAGAGGATACAAATTTACTGTTAATTGATCTAGATACTGTTATAAATTTTCAAGATGAAAATAAAAAATATTATAAAGATTTTTTAAAAAATTTATTTTTAATTAATAATGAAAAAATTAGAAAAAGGAATGAGCGAATACAAATTCTTACAAAAAAAACAATTAGAAATAAACTTCTTGAGTATTTTAAAATTGAAAGTGCTAAAAGTGGTTCTAGATACGTATATCTTCCATCTACTTATTTAAATCTTGCAGATTATATTGCTGTTGACAGATCTGCTATGTCTAGAGAATTAAAGAATTTAAAAGATGAAGGCTTTATTGAGATGGATGGCAGAAAAATAACTCTTCTTTATAGATGATAAAAAGATGATCTTTGTCATCTTTTTTAATCTTTAATCCAGTTAACTTTTAATGTTATTGACTCATCTGATGCTTGAAGGTCATTACATAATTCTGTTGCTTTATATTTCTTTGTTTCATCGTATGTATCCTGTGCACAT
>ONSL01000067.1 GCA_900320505.1 uncultured Eubacteriales bacterium | reverse complement strand
TTCTTTGTTATATTCTTCCTGAATCTGTCTTCTTCTTTTTGTTTCATCCATTGTTTCTTTCATTGAATCTGTTATTTTATCAGCATACATTATTACATGACCATTTGCATTTCTTGCACATCTTCCTACTGTTTGCAAAAGACTTCTTGTACTTCTTAAGAATCCTTCTTTATCTGCATCTAGTATTGCAATTAATGAAACTTCTGGAATATCAAGTCCTTCTCTTAATAAGTTTATTCCTACTAAGCAGTCATATTTTCCTGTTCTTAAGTCATGTATTATTTGAAGACGTTCTAGTGTTTTTACTTCAGAATGCAAATATGCTACTTTTATATCTAGATCTTTTAAATAGTCTGTCAACTCTTCTGACATATGTATTGTAAGTGTTGTTATTAATACTCTTTCATGTCGATCAATTCTATCTCTAATTTCTCCTACTAAATCATCTATTTGTCCTTCTGTTTTTCTAACCTCTATTGTTGGGTCTAGCAAGCCTGTTGGTCTTATTATCTGTTCTACATACTTGCCACCAGTTCTTTCAAGTTCATAATCTCCAGGTGTTGCAGACATATATACAACTTTATCTATTTTCTTTACAAATTCATCAAATTTTAAAGGTCTATTATCAAGTGCACTTGGAAGACGGAATCCATATTCTACTAGATTCATTTTACGAGCTCTATCGCCATTATACATTGCATGAACCTGTGGAAGTGTTACGTGTGATTCATCTATTACAAGTAGATAATCATCTCCAAAGAAATCCATAAGTGTTGTTGGTGTTTCACCAGGTGCTCTTCCTGCCATTGGTGCAGAATAATTTTCTATTCCCTGACAGAATCCTGTTTCTTCTAGCATTTCTATATCATAGTTTGTACGCTGCTCTATTCTTTCTGCCTCTAATGGTTTGTTATTATCTTTAAAGTATTTTATTCTTTCTTTTTCTTCTTTTTTTATTCTTTCTATTCCTTTTTTTAGGCTTTCATCACTTACAACGTAATGACTTGCTGGAAATATTGATATACTTTTTTTATTTTCTTTAACTACTCCTGTTAATACATCTATTTCGCTTATTCTATCTATTTCATCTCCAAAGAATTCAATTCTATATCCTGTTTCATTTTGGTTTACTGGTATTATTTCAATAACGTCTCCTCTTACTCTAAATGTACCACGTTTAAAGTCTAAATCATTTCTTTCATAGAGCATATCTACTAGTTTTTTTAATATTGTTTCTCTTGATGTTTCTTCTCCAACAGATAATGTTAGCATTTTACTTTTATATTCTTCTATTTCACCAATTCCATATATGCATGATACTGATGCTACTACTATAACATCGTCATATGATAAGAGGCAGCTTGTTGCATAATGCCTTAATTCATCTATTTCATCATTTATTGATGAGTCTTTTTCTATATATGTATCTGTTGTTGGAACATATGCTTCTGGCTGGTAGTAGTCATAATATGATACAAAGTAACATACATGGTTATGCGGGAAGAGTTCTTTAAGTTCTGAATATAGCTGACCTGCTAGAGTTTTGTTATGAGAAAGCACTAATGTTTTTTTACCATATTTTTCTATTACATTTGCTATTGTAAATGTTTTACCTGTTCCAGTTGCTCCTAAAAGTACTTGTTCTTTTTTTCCTTCTTTTAATCCATCTACTAGTCCTTTAATCGCTTCTGGTTGATCTCCAGATGGTTTAAATTTTGATTCTATTTTAAATGTGCTCATACCTCTTCCTCCCTTCACGTAAAATATATTTTTATTTTATCATTTTTTATTATTATGTACAACTTAGATTTATGTATGAAAAAAGATACTAAATTAGTATCTATTTCTTCTTCGTTTTCTTTTTTACTTTATCTTTTCCAAAATCATCATAGTTGTTTTTTAACATAGATTCTTTTCTTGCTTCTTTTTCTCCTATAATTATGTTATTTAATACTTTATATTCTCCAACTGCTATAGTTGCTGTTAATGTATATGCTGCTAGAAGTTTTAACATTCCCTTTAATCTTTTTAACTCCCTTATCTTTCTTTCGTTTTTCATTTTGTTTTCCTTTCATTTTTATTCTATCATTATTTATAGTTATTAACAATATTTGTGGATAAAATATTTTTTTAAGTTTTTTTTAAAGTTATTAACAATTATTGTTAAAAAAAAATATATTAAGTTTCTTTCCACAGTATTTGTTAATTTTTAAAATTTAATTTTCTTTTCTTCTCCATTAAATGAACATATTCTTGCTTCTGCATCTTTAAAGTACAAGACTTCTGTATTGTCATCATCTGCAGAATACATTTTTTAAGTTCAGGATTTGCATCTAGCATAGATTCTTTTGCCTCTCGTCTTTCATCACGTACAAGTACTGCCTTTAATCTTATCCACTTTGCTTCTGCCATTCCTGATATTTCTATATTTGGATTTTTTTCAATCTGTTTTGATACATCTTTTTTCTTTCCTGTTTGTATATATAATTTGTCTTAAAATATATTTAATGCTTCAAATGGTCTTACATGTGGTTGTCCATTCTCTTCCGTTGCTAAATAAAATACTTTAGCTTATTTTAAAAATTCATAAACTTCATTCATTTTATTTTTCTCTTTTTCTTTCATTTATTATTTTATTTGCATAACTGCATGTTGCAATTACTTTTTTATTTTCTTTTTTAGAATTTTTTATTACAGAATTAACTAGTTTTCTTGCAATACCTTTTCCACTATATTCTTTTAATACATTTGTCTTTATAATATTCCATGTATCATTATCTTCAGTATAAATGCATGTTCCTATTTCTTTGTTAGATAATTTTGCAACTGCTCTTTTATTTTCTCTTTCAAATTTTATTTCAATCATTCTTATTCTCCACTATATCCCTTTACTCTTGTTGTTACTCCATTTGTATTCTTATATTCTCTTTTGGAATTTTTCTAAATCTATCATAATACTCATTTCATATTTATTTTATCATTATATTTTTTTATTAACAATCTCTGTGCATAAAGAAAATGAGTTTATTTAAATAACTCATTTAAATCTTTCTATTTCTTATTTTTAGTTGCAGCTGATGTCTTTTTAGGTTTTGCCTTAACTTTCTTCTTTGACTCTTTTTTCGCTTCTTTTTTTGGTTTATTTTCTTCTTTTATTTTTCTTTGTTTTTTCTTTTTTTTAGCTTCTAATCTTCCTTTTTCTTCTTCTTTTTTTCTATCACGTACTGCACATATAATTATTACTGTTCCAAGTACTAACCAAATAATTCCTAAATAAATTGTATTTCTTACAAAAAATACTATTCCCATTACATAACATATTAACATTAATATTACTGATA
>ONSL01000074.1 GCA_900320505.1 uncultured Eubacteriales bacterium | reverse complement strand
AATTGCAACAAGAGATGACATATTCAATTATTTAGTAAATTTAGGTATTGATAGAAAAACATCATATAATATTATGGAATTTGTGAGAAAAGGTAAAGCGTATAGAAGTAAAATCAATGATAATAAGAGATGCATAGAACTTGAAAAACAATGGAGTGAATACAGAGAAATAATGAAAAAATATGATGTCTCTAAAGAGTTTGTTGATACCTGTTCAAAAATAATATATCTTTTTCCAAAAGCTCATGATGCACAAGAAGCAATAAATGCCGTAAAGCTTGGATGGTATAAAACCTATTATCCAAAAGAATTTAAAGAGGTAATAGCTGATTCAAATAGTAATTAACAATAATTAATAAAAACAAAGAAATTGAATATTTAAAGTGGGTAGATAATTTTTGCCCACTTTTGTGCATTTTATGACCAAGCGTATTCAAAAAAATCAAAAAAGTATTTATAATAGATTTAAACGAAAGGAAAAATGATTATAAAAAATCTTCAGTTAAGAATCCAAGGAGATATTAATAATTTGGAAAGGAATTAAAAATGAACCAACAAGAACTTAAAAATAAAAAAAATGAATTTCATAAACGTAATAGAGATAATATAAATAAATATATTGTTGAACAAAATAAAAAGTTTGAAGAGATGAAATTAAAGTTTAAAAATTATAAATTCAATTATATTTATTTTTTACAAGTTAGTGTAGAATATTATAAAAATTGCTATAGTACTATAAATAGGGGAGAAAGTTATGTATATTCCACAATGGACAAAGCTTTAGAAGAAGGCAAAAAATATTTGAATTTATATTTTAATGAAGTAATAGAAAACAATAATTTATTAGAAGTGTATGGATATGATAACTTTTCAAAAGATCAAATTATTAGACAAGAAATGAAAACTAAAAATTTGCATTATAGTTTTTCAATAGAGAAAATGGATCCTTATTATAAGGACAATTTTATTAAGCCAGAAGGTCCTGAAAGAATGGTTATAGGGGTTGAACCTTCATCCACTGAATTTATATTTAATTATAAGGGTAAAGAACAGTATAGAAAGGTAATTTATTCCGAATCTAGATATGGTAATGCATTTGAAAATGAAATTTATCCTGGAGATGAAAATCTAAATGCAGGAACAAAATTTAAAATAGGTGATCTTGTTTATGATATGAGTTGGACTCCTGATCATTACGAAAAGGAAAAAGACAGACCTATAATTATGATTAGAGTGACACCTGATAAAAGTGGAGATCAATTTTTTACTAATACCTATGGAGGAATAGGCATTGATAGTAAAGGAACTCTATGGCCTTATTATGGACATTTGCATGAATCAAAGTTAAAACTTTACAAAAAAGCCAAAGATATACCAGAGGGCTCTGTTTGGAAATTTGTAAGACAATTAGTGGATCATTATGATGAAATAAAGCAAGAAACATGGGATAAAATTATGAAAGGAGAAATTAATTTTCTTGAAACGCCAAGTTTTAGAGATATTAATATAAAAGATTGTATGAAAAAAACTAAGGAATATAATTCAAAATTTTTTGTAACAAAGAATCCAAATCTTCAGCAAATTTATAATATATGGAATGATGCAGAAATAATTGGTTCTATCTCTTTTTCCGAAGAGAATAACGATACAGCTGTTGTAGAATTCTATAAAAATTATAAAGAAATGGATTGCGAAGAAAATTATTTAAGAAAATTATCGATTAGAGATATTGGTTATCACAAAGAATTTTATGGAAAAGCTTATGAAGTAATAGTCGAAAATAACTTGTGTAATTATGAACAAATTTATAAAAATAGCAATTGGTATAATGCAGAGTTTGAAGAAAAATCTAAAGTATTAATTGAAAGAAGCAAATTAAAATATTTCTTTGAGAAACAATATGAAGAAGTTAGACATTATATGAACTATGAAGAGGAAAATGAAGATGAGTAGTGAGATTGACAATGTTACCAATAATGAAAATTCAATGAATAAGAGAAAACTAGAAAAGCAAGAAGATTTTCATAGATTCATTGAAAGTAAAGAAAGATTTAAAAATTATAAATTCAGCTATATATATTTTCTTGAAATAAATGCAAAATTTTATAATGGAACACATTCAGATGCAGAGCTTTTAAATGAAGTCAATTATTCAGAAGTTTATTCCTCAATGGAAGATGCCAAAAAGGATGGTCTATCATATTTAAATGATGAATTAGACTTTTTCATATATGATAATAATGCACAATATGATAAAGATAGAACCGCAAATCTCAAAGGTTTGATAGAAGAAGGAACAATTAGTTATTATTTTGCTATTACAAAAGTTGATCCATATTATAGAGATAATTTTTATGGACCAAGTACTGAAGAATATAATATTGGACTTGTTCCAACATCTACAACATATACATTTGATTTTGAAGGAAATCTAAGAGGTCATTATGAGGAAAGCTATAATTGTACTAAATTTGGTTTAGGATATTCGGCTTTTCTTAAAGATGAAGATTTACAAGAAGGTGCAGGATTAAAATTTAATTATGGAGATATAGTTCATGATAAAAGATCAGATGAAGACTACATGATTATAAAGCATTGGTCAGATACTTTACGACAATGGAGAAGAGAACTTTGGATGAATAAATATTGGGGCGTAAGTATAAATAAAGATGGATCACTTGATGATTATTGTGATGATTTATTTGAAAGCAATCTTACATTAATAACAAAGGCTAAAGATGTTGCAAATGACTCACCATGGGCTTTCATATATGAATTATATAGAAATCAAGAAAGAATTAAAGATAATTATTGGAAAAAGTTCTGGGATGGAGAGATTAATTTTCTACCAAGTAAAAGTTGGAGAGACGTAACAATTGAAGATATTATAAATATGTAAGCTGAAATAAAAAAGTTAATATAAAAAAGGAGAATAATTAAAAAT
>ONSL01000016.1 GCA_900320505.1 uncultured Eubacteriales bacterium | reverse complement strand
AAAATGAGAATGCAATTTCTTACATTCTCATCTATAAAATCAATTAAATTGTAGCAATGCTAATTTTTATTCACCAACACTACTTGAAATTTAATCGTTTTTTCTACAGAAATGCAAATTTCATACTTTTTTAATTTTTTATTTTTCTTTAAATATTTTTTCATATAATTCATCATATTTTGATACATATTCTATTTTTATTGAACTAGTTAGTTTCTTATCAAGTTCTTCTATATCACTTTTATTTGATTTAGGTACATATACTTTTTTGATACCACTTCTTAATGCTCCTATTATTTTTTCTCTTAATCCTCCTATTGGAAGTATAGTGCCTGTTAATGTTATTTCTCCTGTCATTGCAATATTTCCCGGTACTGCATATTCTTTAAATAAACTTATAAGTACTGTTGTTATTGCAACTCCTGCACTTGGTCCATCTTTTGGTACTGCTCCTTCTGGAACATGTATATGTACATCAATTTTTGAAAAGTCCTTTTTTATCTTGTATTCTTTTGCTTTTGATTTTACAAAACTTAATGCAAGTTCAGCACTTTCTTTCATTACATCTCCAAGATTACCAGTCAGGATTAGTTTTCCATTTCCTTCAAAGTAATTTGCTTCTATTGGAAGAATATCTCCTCCAAATTCTGTATATGCCATTCCATTTACTATTCCTGGTGTTTTATTTTTTAGAGTACTGTTGTAATTATACTTACGATTTCCTAATAATTCATTAACCATCTTTACGTCTATCTTGTATGATGCTTTTGTTTTATCTATTAATAATTTTTTAACTATCTTTCGTAATATTTCTTCTATTTTACGTTCTAACTCTCTTACTCCAGCTTCTTTTGTGTAATACCTTATTATTTCTAATATTGCATCATCTGTAAACTGTACATTTACAATTGTCAAGTTTACACTATCAAGTGCTTTTGGTATTATATAATTTTTTGCAATATCTTTCTTTTCATATTCGGTGTAGCTTGGTATTTCTATTATTTCTAGTCTGTCTAATAATTCATATGGTATTCTATCAATATAGTTTGCTGTTGCAATAAACATTACTTTTGATAAATCAACTTCTTCATCTATGTAATGATCTACAAATTTATCATTTTGATTAGGATCTAAAACTTCTAGAAGACTACTTGCAGGATCACCTTTTATATCACGTGTCATCTTATCTATTTCATCTATTATGAATACTGGATTCATACTTTTTGATTTTCTTAATCCTTCTATTATTCTACCTGGTGTTGATGCAACATATGTTCTTCTATGTCCTACTATTTCAGCTTCGTCTGATACTCCTCCTAGACTTATCTTTGTAACATTTCTATGGAGTGCTTCTCCAATTGAAGTTGCTAGTGTTGTTTTTCCAACTCCTGGAGGTCCTACTAAACATATTATAGGACTTTTTAAACTATTTGTATTTTGTTTTACTGCTAAATATTCAAGTATTCTTTCCTTTACATTTTTTAATCCATAATGACTATTATTAAGTTCTCTTTCAACATCTGTAAAATCATTATTATCTTTTGTATATTTATTCCATGGTATATTTAATATCCAGTCTAAATAGTCATATATTACTGATGCTTCTGGAGAGTTTTTAGGTGTTTGAAGGTATCTATTTAATTCTAGTTTTGCTCTTTCTTTGATATTTTTGGGAGCTTTTAAGTTTTTTACTTTTTTCTTTAATTTATCATTTATGTTTCCATCGTCTTCATCGCCTAGTTCTTTTTCTATTGCATTTATTTTTTCTCTTAAATATAATTCTTTTTGATTTTTATTAATATTGTCATTTACTTCTTTATCTATTTTTTCTTCTAATCTTGCATATTTAAGATCTAGGTTCATGTCCTTTAGAAGTCTTACTCCTCTTTTTTCAGCATCTTTTTCTTCTAAATAATACATTTTCTTGTCTAAACTAAATGGTAAGAAACTTGCTATTAAGTCTGTTAAATCATTTAAATTATCAATTAAATCTATTTTGCCTAGTACACTATTTGAAACATATGGAAGTGTTTCTATATATTTTTTTAATCTCTTTATTAGCATGTCCTTTAAGTTGTCATTTTTTATTATTTTTTCATTTACATTTTTATAAGAACATGTATATATATTTTCATCATCTAATTTTTCATAGCCACTTACTTCTACTCTTTCTTCTCCAACAAGTGTTACTTTTGCTTTTCCATTTGGCATGTCCATAAAAAATGATAGTTTTGCAAGTATTCCATAATTTGGTAACATTGTAACATCTGGAAATACTGATGTATCATAACTATTTACTATTATAACTTCTCTTAAAGCACTATTTTCTATTAAATCAAAGAAGTGTTTATCATAAGATGAATCTATATCAAATCTAATTTCTGTATTAGGAAATAAAACTAAATCATTCGAAATAAATACTAAACTGTGCATATCCATTCCTCCTAAAACAACTAGTTTTTATTATATAATATTTAGGAAAAAATGCAAGGAAAATTTGTGCTTTTATTTAGTATTTCTCTTGTGTAAATAATTTACACATATAAATAAAAATATTATGAATAAGAGCATTAATATAAATACTATGTAATTAAATTTATATACAGTGTTTACACTACTATCTAAATAGTATTTTGTTGTATATTTATAATAGTTTTTTTCATTAATATTTACTTTTTCATCAAGACTTAATGTCTTGTTATAATCTTTTATTATTATATTTTTTAAATTATCATCAATCTCTACTGGATAACCATATATATTTTTTTTATTTTTTTCTATTTTATTTATTTTTTTATTTTTTATATATACACAAAATATACTATTATTTTTATCTGTTACTAAATAAAATTTTCCATCTTTATATTCTGCGATTGGTTTTGTAATATATGTAGGTGTTATGTATGAATACTCTTGTTTTCCATTATAATAATTTATTTTTCTACTGTTATAATATATGTAATATGCAAAATGAAACATAATAAAGCTTATAATTAGAAACATTAATGCTACTAAAAATGTAATTACTTTTTTCTTTAATTTTAACTTCTTTTTCATTTTTATCACTAATATAATAATAACATAAAAAAAAATTAAAAAAAAGGTTGACTTTTTAAGGCAAAATGATTAAGATATTAACTACCAATTCGGTTAAAGACGAATTGGTCGCTAGTATCACACTAGCCAACCCCTTTTTATTCTTTTTTAAGAAGCTGCTCCTCAGGGGGATGCAGCTTCCTTTTTATTTATATATATTAAAAGTAGATTCATAATAAATATGGAATCTACTTTTTTTGCATTTGAAATCCTATTTCATTTTTTTCTTTTCTTTTATATAATAAGTCATCCATACTTTTTGGAATGTCTTTTTCTGTTATTGTTATAAGTTTTTCTAAATCAGTACTATCGTATGTATTTGTTGCATGTATAAATTTTATTTTTTCAAATAATTTATCTATAAATCTACCATTACCAAAGTTATCATATGTTTTAGCTTTCATTATTATTTCAAGTATTTTTTCTTCTAATCCATCTTCTAGTTTTAATTTAGATTTTTTTACTTTTCTTATAAACATTTCTAAAAGTTCTTTTTCTGAATAATCATTAAATTCTTCATAATATCTTATTCTAGATGAAAGTCCTGGATTCATTCCTAGAAAGTGCTCCATTTCATCTTTATATCCTGCAAATATATATACTGTTCCATCACGTTCCATCTCTTTTAGTATTAGTGATAATGCTTCATCTCCATAAAGCTGACCTGGATCTGCAAAGGTGTATGCCTCATCTATAAATACAACACCACCTCTATATTTTTTTAAAAGTTTATCTGCTTTTAGTGCTGTATCTCCTACATATCCTCCTATTATATCCTTTGTTGTTATTTCTATAAATTTATCATTCTGTGTGTATCCAAAACTATAAAATATTTTTGATAATATTCTTGCAACTGTTGTTTTTCCTGTTCCTGGATTACCTGTAAAGAACATATGAAGACTAGGTCTTTCAAAGTTTGTGTCATTTTCAACTTTTTTAAGATATATTATATATTTTTCTAAATTGTTTACAAACTCTTTTATATTTTCAATTCCTACCATACTATTTAATTCATCTAGATATGGCTTTACCATTTCTTCTTTTTCTTCAAGTGTTAGATCTTCTGTCGTTTTTTCAAAATCAGGAAAGTCTTCTTCATCTTGTTGTTCATCTATTAGCCAGTTGTATCCTCTTGATAGATAGCTTATTATTTTTTTATTTTTACCTTTTCCTAATTCATCTATCATATTTGATATTGTTCTTGTTGTAAGTCCAAGTTTTAATTCAAGTACATCGCTGTCTTTATTGTCTTTGCCAAAATATTCTTCATCTCTTGTCGATGTAAAGTTATAAAACCATGATGAATCTGCATAATTTTTTATGTCTTCTTCTTCAGCATACATTGTTTTTATTTTTGCCTTTTCATCTTTTTCATTGGGGTCATATGAGCCAAAATATACATATATGTACATTTCTTCAAAATGATTTAGTATTATCTGTTCTTTTTCTTTTTCAATATCAACTTTTTCATCGTAGTTTCTATTTTTAAATATTCTATCAACATCTGTTTGTGAATATGGTTTTGCATAACATATATCCAAGTTATTTCTTATTATATTCATATCATTATATAAATAATATTTTTCTCCATCTGCTGATTCTAGTATATCATCACTAATATGACAATCTGTTATTATCATATATGGCTTATATATTAGTATTCCCTCTTTTTCATCATATCTTTCCACCTTCATTAGCATTGCAGCATATTTATCGTCTTTTTTCATATTTGCCCCCTAAATAGCATAAAAAGGAATTATATTAATAATCCCTTTTTCATTCTATTACAATTTTATCATACTTTATTGTTATTTACTATTATTTTTTATCTGTTGATCCAAATCCACCTGTACGAACTCCTGTTGCGTTATCACCATCACATATTAAGAACTTTGTGAAAACTACCTGTCCTATTATGTCACCTTTTTTTACTTCAATATCATGGTCACTACAGTTAAAGTATGCAAAGTAGAAGTGTCCATCATTATCAGGGTTTTCATAGTAATCACTATCTATTAGTCCAACACTATTTGCAAGCATAAATCCTTTTTTAGGGCCACTACTTCTGTTTAATAATAAGTAGCATTCATCTTCTTTACAATATGCTTTTAACCCTGTTGGGATTAAGGTTGGCTTTATTCCTGGTTTAAATTTTGGAATTGTTATATCTTCTGCTGCTTCTATATCATATCCTGCACTATGTGCTGTTTTTCTTTCTGGTATATGTATATCTTTATCTTCATACCCCTTTACAACTTCAAATCCTCTTTCTCTCATTTTAATCCTCCTACTCATACATTCTTAAATTTACTTTTTCTTTTTCTTTATTTATACTATCAACATAGCATGTAACAATGTCTCCAACACTATATAAATCATTAGGATCTTTTACAAAACTCTTTGATAGTTTTGATATGTGTGCAAGTCCATCATCATGAAGTCCAATGTCTATAAATAGTCCAAATGGTGCGACATTTCTTACTGTTCCTTCTAGCTTTTCTCCAACATATAAATCTTTAAGCTCTAGAATATCACTTTTTAATATTGGTTGTGGATATTCATCTCTTGGATCTAGATTTGGTTTTTCTAGGTTTTCTATTATATCCTTTAGTGTATATTTATCTGTATTAAGTTTTTTTGCTTCTTCTTCAATGTTTACATTCTTTAGTTTTTCTTTAAGTTCTTTTGTACCCAAATCTTTATCTGAAAGTCCTAGACTCTTTAAAAGATTTTCAGCAATATCATAGCTTTCTGGGTGGACATTTGTTTTATCAAGAGGACATGTTCCATCTTGTATTTTTAAGAATCCGATTGCTTGTTCATATGCCTTTGGTGTTAGAAGTTTATCTTTCTTTAGTTCTTCACGGCTTTTGAATTTACCATGCTTATCCCTAAAATCTATTATCTTTTCTGCCATTTTTTTAGTAAGTCCTGATACATAAGAAAGAAGTGAAACTGATGCAGTATTTACATTTACTCCAACACTGTTTACACATTTTTCTGTTGTGAAATCAAGGCTTTCTTTTAATTCTTTTTTAGGCATATCATGCTGATACATTCCAACTCCTATTCCATCTGGTGGAATCTTTACAAGTTCTGATAGTGGATCTTGAAGTCTTCTTCCTATTGACACTGCACTTCTTTTTTCTATTGCTAAATCTCCTAATTCTTCTTTTGCAACATCACTTGCAGAATATATTGATGCTCCTGCTTCACTTACTATTACATATTTACATTTTAAGTTATATTCTTTTATTAATTCACTACAGAATTTTTCACTTTCACGTGATGCTGTTCCATTACCTATTGATATTATTTCAACATTGTATCTTTCAATTAGTTCTTTTACGACTTCCTTACATTTTTGAAAATCTTTTGGACATATATTTTTTAAGAATGGTTTTATTACTGTACTTGCCATATATTTTCCAGTCTTATCAATTACTGCAAGTTTACAGCCATTAACAAATCCTGGGTCAAATGCTAATACCACTTTTTCTTTTAGAGGTGGTGTTAGAAGAAGAGACTCTAGATTATTTGAGAATGTTTTTATTGCATCTTTTTCTGCTTTTTCTGTAAGCTCACTTCTTATATCTCTTTCTATGCTTCCTTTTATTAGTCTTTTATAACTATCTTTTATTACATCTTTTATAAAAGGTACCACAAAACTTTCTTTATTTTTAATTACTTTTGACTCTAGATAGTTTAATATACTATCTTCATCAACATCTATTTTTACAGTT
Source organism: uncultured Eubacteriales bacterium (assembly GCA_900320505.1). Classification (GTDB taxonomy): domain Bacteria; phylum Bacillota_I; class Bacilli_A; order RF39; family UBA660; genus UBA2730. The sequence continues at coordinate 33,171 of ONSL01000016.1, read as the reverse complement.
ATTATCTTTTCTTTTTCTGCTCTATTTATTGCAAGTATTCTATATGTTTTTGCATATTTTATGCTTTCTTTAAAGTCATAATACATATCATATATTTTTTCAGGATCTAAATCTTCTTTACTATTTTTCTTTTTTGTTACTAGTTCTCCATTTAAATATGTATATTTTCTAATGCTTTTTCTTAAATATGCATTATCACTTATCCACTCTGCAATTATGTACCCTGCTCCTTCTTTAGCTTCATCCTTTGATTTTACTTTATCATTTACATATTTTTCTGCAAGTTCATCTATTGTTCCTTTTACAGGAAATGACATTATTATTTTTGCTATTGGTTCTAATCCTTTATTAATTGCTTCTAATCCTTTTGTTTTCTTCTTTTCCTTATATGGTCTATAAAGGTCTTCTACATCTACTAGTCTTTCACATTTCATTATACTTTCTTTTAATTCATCAGTAAGCATTTTCTTTTCGTCTATTAATCTTATTACGTCTTCTTTTCTATCATTTAGGTTTAACTGATATTTATATGCTGTTTCTACACTTCTAATTTCATCTTCAGAAAGTGCTCCGGTTGCCTCTTTACGATAACGCGCAATAAAAGGGACGGTTGCTCCTTCTTCTAACATTTTTAGAACCGTCTCTACTTGTTTTTCACTTATATTATTTTCTTTTGCTACTAATTTAATTATGTTACTATTCACTTCATTCACCTTGTCTTTTAACTTGCTATTCCATATACATTTACTCTTACTATAAATTTCTTATTTGTACTATCAACTTTATAGTTTTTATCTAACCACATTCTTAATCTATAATGATATGTTAGTGTTTTATTTGTTGATACTGTATCAAGTATCATGCTTCCTGCAGGTGCCCCATAGGAGTTTGCACTCTTTATTCCATCATATAGTTTAGGCTCCATTATCTCTTCATTATATGATGTATCGTTGCTTCTTTCTAGATAAAGCTTAACATATTTATCATCAATATTACTTGATGGATCTTTTTCTGCTGTAACAACATAACTTACATTACTTGTCCTTTTTACGTTTACACTAACTGTAAAGTCCATATATTCTCCATTTGCAGTTAATTTCTTGCCAACCTTATCTTCTATTGGAAGTGCATTTTCAAGGCTTACGCTATTTCCACCTTCTGTATATACTATTGTTACAGAACCATTTGTGAATGGATTAGGATCTGGTGCTGGTTCATCATTACATGTCCTATCCTTACACTCTGTACATGTTCCATTTTTACATTTTACACAACTATCTCCGTTACATACAACACAAGTTCCATCTTTACACTTAACATCAGGACATTCTTTACCATCACATGTACATTTATTACCATCGCACTCTACTTTAGTACATCCTTTGTCATTACATACTGTGCAACTATTTTCTTCACACATTGTACAACTCTTTCCAGTACATTTTGTACATTTATCACCTTTACATATTTCACATTCGTCACCAGTACAAGTTCTACATGTTCCATCTACACATGTTTTTGATGTGCATTTGTTTCCATCACATGTTGTACATGTTCCGTCTTCACACGTTGTATTTGTACATTTATCTTTTGTACATTCATTAAATGTACATTTATCACCTTCACATGTTACAGTTGTACATTTATCGCCTTTGCATGTTGTGCAACTATTACCTTCACATATTTCTGTTTCGCATTTGTTTCCTTTACATTCATCAAATGTACAAGTCTTACCCTTACAATTTACGTTTGTACAATCTTTTCCAGTACAAATTTTTGATGAACATGAATTATCAGAACATGATTTGCATTTTGTTCCATTACATATTTTGTATGAACAATTGTCTTCATCATCGCATGATACATGTGCACATGTATTTCCTCTACAGTATTTATATGTGCATTTGTTTCCATCACATGTTACTGTAACACAAACATTTCCTTTACAATATCTATATGTACATTTTGTTCCTGTACAAGTTTTTTCAACATCATATCCAGATGTATTATTATCATTATTTTCATATATATTTTCAAATCCAAAGTTCTTTCCATTGTTATATGAAAATATTTGATATGATACTCCTACTACTAATGTTACAAGTAAAAGAAGAAGAACTGCTATCAAAAACATACTTTTTTTGTTTATGCTTGTTTGTTCATTCTTTTTATTCTTGCTTATATTACTTTTATTATTTTCTTTTTTCATAATATCCTCAACTCTAAATATATTTTAGCAAGTAAACCATATATTGTAAATAATTATGACAAAAAAATGTGTAAAAAAAGAAGATTACTTTTTATTATTTTCATCTTCATCTTTTAAGTAATCTTCATCAATGCTTTCTATTTTTTCTTCTGGATCATCCATTATTTCATCCCATGGATCTTCCTCATCCATTGTTCCTATTTTTATTTTCTGATCACCTACTAGTTCTATTCCTAATTCTTTTTCAACTGTATAATTTATTTTATTTCCATCTATTTTAACATTTGTACATGTTGGGCCTGACAAGCATTTTATTATTGCACTTGCATTTTCATCCTTATTTTTTATTGTTACAACTTCATTATATGTATCAGTATTTTTTATTACTTGTGTTTCTTTATTATCGTTATAACTGTACCAAATATTAACATCGTATGATCCTGTTATGTTTACTTTATCTCCTACTAAATCTCCTTTAAAATTATGATTAATTATCCAGCATCCAAGTATTGTAGATGGATTATTTTCTGTTGATATACTACTATTTGTTACAAATTTTTTCTTTCCTTTACCTAGAACAGCACGTGTTACAATTTCTTTATAAGTCATAATTCCTCCTCTATATAATTTATGCTTAATATTAAAAAAATAAACAAAAAAAGAACTAAATTAGTTCTTCATTAAATAGTTTATCAAAATAGTTATTTATTTTTTCTTTTACTAATTCTAGATTTGTATTTACTTTATCAAGATAATAGTTATATATAACAAATTCATCATATTTTTCTAAAAGAGAGATTTTACTATCAAGTTCTTTTTTTATGTTTTCTTCTTTTTTACTTCTTATATATTTTTTTTGAAGAGACTTTACTTCATTTATTAAGTCTAAAAGTTCTTTATTTTCGCTTACTTTTTCTTTGTATTTTATCATCTTTTTGTAGTCAGATGATTCTGTTATATATTTTACTATTTCATCTAATTTATCTTTTTCTTCTTTATTTAGCATTTCCATCTAAACTCCAAGTTTTTGCTTTAGTTATTTCAACATTTACTAGACTTCCTATTTCTATCTCTTTGCCTGTAAAGTTTACAAGTTTCATTTCTTTGCTATAACCAAAGTATCCATGTTTTTCATTTTTGCCTTCTACTAATACTTCTAGTACTTTTCCTTCTAATTTTTTGTTATTTTCTAAAAAGTATTTATTAACTAATTTATTTAACCTTTGAAGTCGTTGTTCCTTTACACTTTCATCTACCTGATCTTTAAATTTAGCGGCAGGTGTATTTTCTCTTGGAGAGTATATAAATGTGTATGCATTATCATATTTACAATGTTTTACAACATCTAGTGTTTCATTAAAGTCTTCTTCTGTTTCTCCTGGAAATCCTACTATTATATCTGTTGATATGTGACAGTTTGGTATTTTTTCTTTCATTTCATCAAATAGCTTTAAGTAGCTTTCTTTTGTATAACGTCTTCCCATACTTTTTAGTATTTTATCTGAACCAGATTGTAGTGGTAAGTGTATTGCAGGCATTATATTTTCGTATTTTGCAATTACATCTATCATTTTATCTGTAAAGTTCCATGGATGACTTGTTGTAAATCTAATTCTAGGTATTCCCTCTTTTGCAACATCTTCAAGTAAATTTCCAAATGTATAGTCATTATACAAATCATGACCATATGCATTTACATTTTGTCCAAGTAATGTTACTTCTTTATATCCATCTTCTTTTAGTGCTTTTATTTCTTTTAGTATATCTTCACGTCTTCTTGAATGTTCTTTACCTCTTGTGTATGGAACTATACAGTATGTACAAAATTTATCGCATCCATATATTATGTTTACATATGCTTTAAAGCTGTTTTCTCTTCTTACTGGTATATCTTCTATTATTCTATCTCCAAAGCTTTTTACATCAATTTCTTGTTTTCCTTCCATTACTGCTTTATCTATTATTTCAGGAAGTTCATATACGTTATGTGTCCCAAATACAAAGTTTACAAATTTGTATTTTTCTCTTATTTCTTTTATTACTCCTTCTTCTTGTGCCATGCATCCGCAAAGTCCTACTATCAAATCTTTCTTTTCTTCTTTTAGATGTTTAAATCTTCCTAGCATTCCAAATGCTTTATTATGTGCATTTTCTCTTACAGAGCATGTATTTAAAAGTACTAAATCTGCTTTTTCATAGTCATCGACGCTTTCAAATCCCATGTCTTCTAAAAGTGCCTTTATGTTTTCACTATCATGTTCATTCATCTGGCATCCATATGTTTTTAGAAAGTATTTTTTACCACTATATTTAAGTTTGTAATTGTCATTTAATTTAAATTTTTCTACTAAAATTTTATCTTTTTTAAATACATCTTTATAATTTGGTTCTTCCATATTTTTCACTTCCTTACCATTAACTTGTTAATGTTTTCATGTGGTATGTACTTTGTTTTTACTTTTCTATTAAAACTTCCAAGTTCTACTGCTGTAAATCCATCTTCTGTTATATGCATTATTGAGTCATGTGGAAGACGAAAGTTCATATATACACTATCTACATATTCTTTTAGTGTTCCAACTGCTTCTTCTTCAGTTTCTAGTGTTACACTTTCTCCACCAGATAATTCTGTTATTATATTTAGTTTTAAAAATTCTTTAAAGTTTTTATAACCATCTATTACTTTATATGTTTTCTTTATATGTTTTAATTTTTCATATGTTGATTCTGCACTAAAAGAAGAATTTATGTTCATTTTCAAAATTCTTCTATACCACCAATCTGATGCATGTTCCGCAATGTCTTCTATTTTGTCTTCCATATTTATTTACAACTATATCCTCTTTCTTCTAGTTCTTTTCTTATCTTATTCTTCTCTTTATCCTTTATATTTAGTTTATCAAGCATCTTTTCTATCTTTTTATCTTTATTTGTTACTTTAAAATTAACTTCATCATTATTTGTGCTTGATGTATAGTTTAAATCTTCGTCATCATACATGCTATCTAGACTTTCTTTGTAGCTTTTTATGTATTTTTTATATGTACTATCAAATTTTACTAAACCATCTTCACTTACTGATGTTATCTTACCATTTATGAATCTTATTTCTAGTGTTAGGGATGTTTTAGATCCTGTATCACTTGTTTCATTTTTACAAACAAGGCTTTCTTTCTTATCACATCCTGTTATAAATATGCTGATAAATAATATAAATAATAATATTTTCTTTTTCATTTTTATCTTCCTCTATTCTATATATTATTATACTATAGATATAGATAATTACTCAAAAGATTTTCTAGACTTGTACATTTTCCCTTTTCTAATTCTTCTTTTATATCTTCGGCACTTTCTTTTACTTCAAGTACCAAGCTATTCATTTTAGTACTGTTAAATTTCTTTGATGATAGATTACTTATTATTATGTTGAAGTTCTCTATTTTTGATTTTTTTCCATAGCTTTCATTTTCTATGTAGTTGTCAATTAAATTTCTAAATGATATTAGATTTATATTATTAAATCTCTTATCTGAAAGTATTGTTTTCAATGAGTATATGCTACTACATTTATCAAGTATTGTTTCATTGTTATTATTAAGTGTATTTGGATGAAGATCTTTTCTTCTTTTTAATCTATCCATAAGTTTAATATAGTTCATTGATGTTATTAAATGAGCAAGTGTATTTCCACTTTTGTTTTGTGCATTTACGTCTAATTTTTTATTTAGCAAGTGGTTATATGCAACATCTGCATTTCCATGAAGTACTAAACTCATCACTGGATTATTTCCATTTTTGTCTTTTACGTTTATATTAAATTTTTTATTTTTTAGAACTTTATCTACAACATCTAAATAGCCAGAATTTATTAGTTCAAATACAAGTGTATTATCCTTTAACGTCTCTTCTTCAGCTTGTTTTTCATTGTAAAATATCATACTACACCTCTTTTACGCGACCTCTTCATTATATAAAATAAAAATAGTCTTGTCAAATTTATGGAACGTGTTTATAATAAGTTTTAATGGGGCGATGGTATATGAAAATAAAAGATGAAATGCAAATAGATAGTTTAGTAAAGATTGAAAGACGTATTCTGGCACTTTATAAAAAGCTTATGGGTCTTGAGATTTCTGGAAAGCTTGAAAGTCATGAATATGACGATATTGCAAAGCTTATTTCAGAGCTTGAAGTAGAAGAAGATAACGAACTTAAAAATGTTACCATCGGTTGTTTAGACTTTATGGATAATTTAATTAGACATGAAGATGATGCTTATCTAATTGGCAAGAGAATCAGAAATAAAGTCTTCAAAAGGATTTTAGATCATGCAAGTAATGTTAGAGATGATGATGATTATTTCGATAATATTGATATTAGGCTTGGTGAAGAGATTGATAAAAGAAGAATTTATGGTATTAATGATCTTATAGATAATGAGAAAGATTCTGAAATCAAAGAATTACTTATTTCTTCTAAATATAAAAATTTATATAAAGCTATTTTGTTAGAACCTATTAGTGATGCTAGCAAGATAACAGAGTTGAAGCTTAATGGTTATAACAGAGGTGATATTATATCTGTTCTTAAGGATAGAATATCTTTCCTTATAAATGATAATTTAATTGTTGTTGTATTTGTCGATGATAAATCTTTAAAAGAAGATAAAGAGATGCAAAGAGATGTTCTACTTTCTTTAAATGATTTAAAGATTGGACTTGATCTTATGAACAAGAATGATTTTAATTCTGTTTATGAGTATTTATATGATAATTATTTATCTTCTCATAGTACTATTGCTTTAGATTATGCCAAAAATGTTTTAGATAGTGAAAAGAAAATTAAAAATAAGGTTAAAAATAAGACTAGGAATAACTCCTAGTCTATTTCTTTTAATGAATTTATTATTCTATATTTAGAATCTTTTGTTTTACCTTCTCTATCCGTGAGAGTTGAATTTAATCCTTTTTCTTCTGCTATTTTTAAAAGTTTTTCATTGTCATCAATAAATATTGCATTACCTTTTATTTCAATTTTTTTTGTGTCAATCATATAATAGCTTTCTTTTGCAAGACGATATGCCTCTTTCTTATTTAGTTTTTTATCATCAACATCTTTTTGAAACTCTCTAGTTATTTGCTATAAACTGTTGGAGGATATGCAAGTACTTTGCCAAAATCTAATATTAAATATTTAATTTTACTTTTTCTTAATAACTGTCATTCCACCCATATATGGTTGTAATGCTTTTGGTACTTTTATGCTTCCGTCTTCTTGATAGTTATTTTCAACTACAGCGATTAATCCTCTTGGACTTGCAACTACTGTATTATTTAATGTATCAACATAGTATGTTCCGTCTTTTCCTTTTGTTCTTATTCCTAATCTTCTTGCTTGTGCATCGCCTAGTGTTGAACAAGATCCAACTTCAAAATATTTCTTTTGTCTTGGACTCCATGCTTCTACATCACATGATTTTACTTTTAAGTCTGCTAAATCTCCAGAGCAGCATTCAAGTGTTCTTACTGGTACATCTAGACTTCTAAAGAATTCAACAGTATATTTCCACATCTTGTTATACCATTCCATTCTCTCTTCTTTCTTACAAAGTACTATCATTTCTTGTTTTTCAAACTGATGTACTCTATATAGTCCTCTTTCTTCAAGTCCATGTGATCCACCTTCTTTTCTAAAGCATGGTGAATAGCTTGTCATTGTGATTGGAAGGTCCTCTTCTTTTACTATTTGACCTTTAAATTTACCTATCATTGAATGTTCTGATGTACCTATTAAGTAAAGATCTTCTCCTTCAATTTTATACATCATTTCTTGCATTTCTGGGAATGACATAACTCCTTTTACAACATCTCCATGTATCATAAATGGAGGTATTGCGTATGTAAATCCTTTATCAATCATAAAGTCTCTTGCATATGCAAGCATTGCTTCATGAAGGCGAGCGATATCTCCTAATAGGTAATAGAAACCTTCTCCACTTGTTCTTCCAGCTGACTCCTTATCCATTCCATTTAGGTTTTCAATTATATCTGCATGATATGGTATTTCATATGGTGGAACATATGGATCTCCAAAACGTTCTATTTCAACATTATGACTATCATCTTCTCCTATTGGAACTGATGGATCCATTATGTTTGGTATAACCATCATTATTTCCGTTATTCTTTTGTTATATTTGTCTTCTTCTTTTTCTAATTCTTCTATTTTTTTAGAAAGTTCTCCAACTTCTTTTTTTACTTTTTCTGCTTCATCCTTTTTTCCTTGTTGCATTAATTTTCCTATTTCACTTGAAATATTTTTCTTTTTGCTTCTTAACTCATCGCCTTCAGCTTTTACTTTACGTGTTTTTTCATCTAATTCTTTTACTTCATCAACAAGTGGTAATTTTTCATCTTGAAATTTTTTCTTAATATTTTCCTTTACTAAATCTTCATTTTCTCTTATTAATTTTATGTCTATCATTTTTATTTCCTCCTATTTTTTGTCTATTTCTACTTCTTCAAATCTATATTCTTGTTTAGCATGTGGATATTTTTCTTTATCTACTTTGCTTAAGAACATATCTTTTGGTCTTACATATAATTTATTATCACCATATAATGCCCTATAAACTACCATTTCTTCTCCGGTTTCCGAGTGGTATGCAGTGTCTATAACCAAATATAAGTTTCCTTTAAAATGCTTGTATATATGGTTAATTTTTAACTCTCTCATAAAACACCTCCAAACAATAAAAAGGAAAGCACCAAGGAGTGCATAATTGCACGGTACCATCCTTTTATACTCTTATTTTTAACGACCTAATGCCGGGCATATGCCATCTCGTAGATCAGAATAAAATAATTATCTATAACTATTTACACCTAACATAGTCTCTCTTTAATAGAATCGTTATTTCATAATCTAGTCATCGACTTTATTTAAGTATAAAGTTTTTTTCACAATTTTACAAGTATAAATTTAATAGTTTATGAATAAATTTAATAAGAAAGGATATGAGAAAGTGGAAATATTAAAAATTTCATCTAAATCAAAAGCTCAAAAACTAGCTGGTGCACTTTCAAACATCATTAGAAAAGAAGATACTGTTGAAATGCAAGCGGTTGGTGCTGGAGCTTTAAATCAAGGTATTAAAGCAGTAATTATTGCAAAAGGATATCTTGCTCCATCTGGCATTGATCTTGTAGTTTGTCCTTCTTTTGTTGATATAAAGATAGAAGATCAAGAAAAAACTGCTATTAAATTACTTGTAACAAAAAAATAAGCTTTAGTGCTTATTTTTTATTGCTGATTTATATTAGGCATTGTAATTGAATCAATGCTTGTTAAGCCATTTGGATTTGAATTTGCAGTTTGATTTACTACTGGCTCAGTTGGTGTTTGAACTGTTGGTGCTACAGGTTGTTGTACTGTTTGAGTTTCAACACTTGGTACTTCTAATGTTTGTTCAGGTGTTACATTTACCGCACTAACGTTTGAATTTACGTCAGCTGGTGTTACATTTGGAACTTGTCCAGTTGCAATCTCACTTATTGGAATATTTTGTGTACTTTCAAGTGGATTTGCACCACCATATATTTCATGTTGTACAGGTTGTGCGGCAGGAATCTCTGTTACAGCAGGATTTGCACCACCATATATCTGTGGTTCTGCTGGAGCTTCAACTGCAGGAGTTGATACTGGAGCAGGTTGCTCTACTGCTGGAGTTTGAGGTTCAATTGCTGGCTCAACTACTGGTGTTACTGGAACTTCAGAAGTTGCAGGTTGTACTTCTGTGACTGCTGGAGCAACATCATTTGTACTAATTGTTGGTGCAGATACATCTTGCATTTCAGGAACTACTTGTTCTACTGATGGAATTGGAGATGCCGTCTCACTTACAGTAGGTATTGTAGGTTCTACTGGCATAGTTGGCATCTCAGGTTCAGGTTGAACTTGTTCTACTTGTGTAGGTGCTACTGAAGCATCTTGAATAGCTGGTTCTGTAGGTACAGTATTATTTGATGCTGTATAAACATTTTCAACAGGTGTTGTCATCTCAACTGGAACTGCTTCTACAGGAGTAGTTGCTGTTGCAGTATATGGAGCTGCTGGAACATCTGTTACAAGAATTGGAGTTACCTCTTCTGTTACATTTTGTACAGGAACTGATGCTGTTACTGCTGGAGTTGATGTAGCTGTTTCTACGTTTGGAACCGATGTTTCACTAACGCTTCCAGGTACTCCGCTATATACGTTTGTGCCCGGTACTTCAACACTTGCAATTTGTGTAGGTTGAACAGGTATTTCTGTTGTTTCAACCTTTGCAGGATCTGTCTTTTCTTTTTTAACTGGAGCACTCTTTTCTCTTTTTTTATCTTTTAAACTTGTAATTATAAATATTACTAATGCTACTAAAAGTAGTATAACACCAACTGTAATTAATATACCAGGTACAGTTGTAAACCAACTAAGTGAAAACATAAAATCACTTCTCCCATCTTATTCTATATTCAGTAAATATCATAACAAAAAAAAGAGCAATTTGCAACATTATTTTTCAAATTACTCTTATCTTTCTAAATAATCTGCACCTTTAAATGGTTCTTCAAATAGAAGTCCTTTAAAGTTTTGTTGCCTTAATACCTCATATATTACTATTGCGACAGAATTTGAAAGATTTAGTGCTCTTACGTTATCTGTCATTGGTATTCTCATGCAGTGTTCAAGATCATTTTTTAATATTTCTTTTGGTATTCCTGTTGATTCTTTACCAAATATAAAATATAAATTTTTACCTTCTTTATTTGTATAATCAAAACTTGTATGTGGTTTTCTTCCATATCGTGTAAAGTAGTAGTAAACTCCTTTATTTTTCTTTGCAAAATCGTCAAAGCTATCATATACATAATATTCTAATTTATCTATGTAGTTTACACCACTTCTTTTTAAATGTGCATCATCAAGTGTAAAGCCAAGTGGTTTAATTAGATGTAAAACTGTGCCAGTTGCAACACATGTTCTCATTATATTTCCTGTATTTCCAGGTATCTCTGGTTCAAATAAAACTATGTTATTCATTAGTAATTTTCTATGCTCCTTATATGATTAACTTTAATAAATTCTTCTGCATCTTTTATTGTTAATGGGTCTTTTTCAGATCCTTCAATTAGTCCTGTTATCTTTCCATCTGTAAATGTAACAAGTGCAGGATAACTTTCATTTAATTTTACTTTGTATTTATAGTTATTATTAAAATTATTTACAAATGACGAAATGTCATCTCCTGATAAATTAACATATATTATTTTATCTTGAAGTTCATCTTTTGTTACTAATCTTCTGAAGCTTTTTTCAAATGCTCTACAATTATCACTACTTGATGTACACATATAGAATGTACTTGTTGGGTTTTCTGCTAAAACATGTTCAAAATCAAGTCCTGTTATTTCATATGATAATGTACCTCTAATTACTGGAGTTTGTTTTTTATAATCTGAATATGCTTTATACCAGCTTCCAGCATAAAGTATTACAAGTACTGCAAGACATATTATAATTGCAAGTATAAAATAATTTTTTATAAGTTTTTTGTTCAATTTTATCACCTTTTCTTACTAATACAATTTTAACATAAATCTATTAATAAGTCACTCTAATTTGATTTCTTTATTATAGTTTACGTTTTATTTTATTTAAATATGATATAAAAGATGAATCGTTATTTAGATTCATCTTTATAAGCATTCTTATATTCTCCAGTTAAAATATTTTTTATCCATTCTTCATTATTTAGATACCAATTTATTGTTTCTTTGATACCTTCTTCAAATGAATATTCTCTTTTCCATCCTAGTTCTTTTTCTACTTTATTTGAGTCTATTGCATATCTTAAATCATGACCTTTTCTGTCTTCAACAAATTCTATTAAGTCTTCACTCTTTCCCATTTCCTTTAATATTGTTTTAACTATTGTTAAGTTATCTCTTTCAGAGTGTCCACCTAAATTGTATACTTCTCCATCTTTTCCATTTCTTACTATTAAGTCTACTCCTACGTTATGATCATGAACATGTATCCAGTCTCTTACGTTTTTACCTGTTCCATAAACTGGTATTTTTTTATTTTGTAATGCATTTGATATAACCTTTGGTATTAACTTTTCTGGGAACTGGTATGGTCCATAGTTGTTAGAGCATCTTGATATTGTTACTGGAAGTCCATATGTTCTATGGTATGCCATAACAAGTAAATCTGCTGATGCTTTTGATGTTGAATATGGACTTGATGTATGAATTGGAGTGTTTTCAGTGAATTTAAGTTCTGGTTTATCAAGTGGTAAGTCTCCATATACTTCATCTGTTGATACTTGATGATATCTTTTTATTCCGTATTTTAAGCATGCATCCATTAATACTTCCGTTCCAATTATGTTTGTTCTTAAAAATATTTCTGGATCTTTTATTGAATTATCAACATGTGATTCTGCTGCAAAATTTATTATGTAGTCTGGTCTCTCTTCTTCAAATAGTTTATATACAAAGCTTCTATCTGTTATGTTTCCTTTTACAAATTTATAGTTTTCTTTTCCTTCTAAATCTTTTATATTGTTATAATTTCCTGCATATGTTAATGCATCTAAACATATAAAGAAATCTTCTTTATATTTATTTACAACATAATGTAAGTAGTTGCTTCCGATGAATCCTGCTCCACCTGTTATTATATATTTCATTTTTTCTCCTTTACTAATTTCTTTTCATTTTTTAATTCTTCGCTATATCTTTCAGTCGCATCTTCCCATGTTGGTAATAGTTCAAATCCTGCTTCCTTTAGTTTTTCTTTTGAGAACTTTGAGTTTCTAGGGCGATATGCTTGTTTACTTTTTGTTATTTCCAAATACTCTTCTGTTGAAACATGATTTACTTTTACATTTTTGTTGTTTACTTTAAAGATATATTCTGCAAAATCTGCCCATGATGTGTAATCCTCATTTGTTGAATTATATGTTCCATATTTTTCTGTTTCAGACATATCAACAAGTAGTCTTGCAAGGTCAACGGTATATGTTGGTGATCCTATTTGATCATCTACTACGTTTAGTTCATTATGTGTTTCTGACAAACGAAGCATTGTTTTTATGAAGTTTGTACCATTTATTCCGAATACCCATGATATTCTATTTATAAAGTGTTTTGGATTTTTTCTTACTTCTTTTTCTCCTAAGTATTTTGACATTCCATAAACATTTTTAGGATTTACTTCATCTTCTTCACTATATAATTCTGAAAGTGGCTTTGTACCATCAAATACATAATCTGTTGACATGTAGAATAGTTTTGCATCTACTTTTATTGATGCTTCTGTTATATTCTTTGTTCCTTCTACATTTACTTTATAAACTTTGTCTTTATTATCTTCTGCAATATCTACTGCAGTCCATGCTGCACAGTGAAATATTACGTCTGGATTAAAGTCTGTTATTACTTTTTCTACTTCATCTTTTTTTGTTATGTCCATATCTTTTACATCAGTTGCAAGAATATTTTCTTCTTTTACTCCTCTTTTTAGAAGTTCACGTTTTATGTCATATCCTAGCTGACCATTATAGCCTGTTATTAAATATTTCATTATTTGTTCCTCCTAAATTTTACTAGTGTTTTAGAAAGTGGTTTTCTAACTTTGTCTTTTTCTGATAATTTTGGTTCATCTATTCCATATTCTTCAAACCATTTATCCCATGGTATTCCGATTTCTCTATCATCCCAAAGTATTCCATTTTCACTTTTTGGTGCATATTTATTATCAACTAAATAATGAAATATTGTATTATCTTCAAGTGATATGAAGCCATGTGCAAATCCTCTTGGAACAAATAATTGCTTTCCAGATTCTTTATCATTTTCGTTATATGGTTTTAATAATACACTTGTCCATTTGCCATATGTTTCAGAGTCTTTTCTTAAATCAACAACAACATCTATTGCTGCTCCATTTATTACTTCAACAATTTTTGCTTGGCAATATGGATCTTCTTGGAAGTGAAGTCCTCTTACTACTCCTTTGCTACTCTTTGATCTGTTTGCTTGAGCAACTCCTTCAAATCCTAACTCTTTTAATTCTTCTTCCTTGTAGTATGGAGAAAAATATCCTCTATCATCTCCATATAAATCTGGTGTTAAAACATAGCAGTCAAGTAAATTAGTTTCTTTCTTTTCCATAATCTTCTCCTATTTTGTCCTATCATATATTTTTTTTAAATATTTTCCATAACTATTTTTCTTTAGAAGTTCTGCTCTTTCATTTAGTTTTTCTTTGTCAATCCAACCTTTATAATATGCAATTTGTTCTGGGCAACATATTACACTATCTTTATTTTTTTCTATTGTTTTTATCATGTTTGCAGCATCAAGTTCTGAATCAAATGTTCCAGTGTCAAACCATGTAAATCCATCTTCTAGTACTTGTGCTTTTAGTTTATTATCTTTTAAGTACATATCGTTTAATGATGTTATTTCAAGTTCTCCTCTTGCTGATGGAACTACATTACGAGCTAGTTTTGCAACTCCTTCTGGATAGAAATATAATCCTGTTATTGCAATGTTTGACTTTGGATGTTCTGGCTTTTCTTCTACTGATAATACATTTTTGTTATCATCTATTTCCATTATTCCAAAACGTTCTGGATCTCTTACTTCATTTCCGAATATTGTTGCATATCCATTTTCAGCATTTTTACGTGCTCCTTCAAGCATTTTTGTAAATCCATTTCCGTAGAATATATTATCTCCAAGCACCATTGCACAAGAGTCATCTTTAATAAAATCCTCTCCTATTATAAATGCTTGAGCAAGTCCATCTGGATGTTTTTGGACTGCATAACTTATGTTTACTCCAAATGCTTCTCCATTTTTTAATAATCTTTTAAATCCAGGCTGGTCTTCTTCTGTTGTTATTACAAGTATATCTTTTATACCTGCTAGCATAAGTGTTGATAGTGGATAAAATATCATAGGCTTATCATATATTGGCATTAATTGTTTACTTATTGCCTCTGTTATTGGATAAAGTCTAGTACCTGATCCACCTGCTAAAATAATTCCTTTCATATATCCTCCCTATTACCGATGAAAGATCATATATAGCAATGTTTTGATTCAATTACTTTATACTATTTTTGATTATAGTGATATTATCACTTTCATCCTATTCCATTATAGAACATATATAATTTTTTTACAAATGGTTAATAAACTTCATATAATATTTTTTCATATATTTTTTTACCATTTGTAAAATGTCCAAGATATTCTACAAGTTTATATCCATCCATTTTATTAATTATTTTTCTGTAGTTTCTTATTATTTCTTTGTAATAATCAAAAGAAAGTGTTGATCTATTTCTAATTAGTTCTATTAACATTCTTTCTTTATCGTATACTCTTATTTTAGTATTTTTATAATCTACTTCAGTTATACCTATGTCAAACAAATTATCTTTCATATAATACTGTTTAATGTCTTTATCTTTAAATCTTGTTCCTTCTCTTTTAGTTGCAATAGTGTGTTTTAATGGTTTCTTATTAGTTAGTCCTAAAATATAGAATGCAGACTCCATTGTAAATACTGAATTTTTATACTTTTTAGTGATAATGTTAATTTCATCATTTTCGGCATCATCCAAATAGTAGCCATTTGATATTTTATGTATTTTACCTTCTTTTATGTTTTTTCTCATTTCATATACACCATATCTTTCTACATATTCTTTTCTTTTATATATCATATTAATTAGTCCTTTCTATATGATTTAATAAAATATTTAAAATTTCTTTATCTTCTATTTCGTTAATTGCAAAGCATTTACTACCTAAATCTTTAAAGCTTGCTCCTGAATGATATAGAATACTTTTATCAAGAATTATAAATCTATCATGAAAATTATTATTAATAATTAATTTTACATTAGAATATTCTTTTTTATATTTTAAATAATCTTCATTATTATATTTGTTTGTGTATATATTTATTTTTTTATTTGTGTCTTTAAGTACATCTAATAAATGTCTATCTATATAGTTATCTATAATTATTATTTCTTTACTTGCTTTATCAAATATGTTTCTTAAAAGACTATAAGCATCGTATATTTGCCCTTCAAAGAATAGTGTATTTACTTTTTCTTTTTTATTCATTTCATACAATGTGTTTTCTATTAACTTTATTTTATTTGAATTATCACTTATTCTATTATCCATATTAATTAGTAAATCATTATAATTATAATTATTATTTACTAAAGTGCTATTCATAATATAGTGTCTCATTGCTACGAATGCTCTCATTATCTTTACACTTATTTCTGCTGCGACACTTGTATGAATTACCGTTGCAAGCATTGCAACTCCTTGTTCTGTAAAAACATGAGGTAGCTTTCTTATTCCACCATAAGTATTTAAACTTGAAGTTCCATTTTGGAACTTCAAATTTTCATATTCTAAAAGTTCTAATTGAAAATAAAAATCAATTGGAAATTTATCAAGATTTCTTTTTACGGCCTTATTAATATCTTTTGTTCCATTTTTACATTCATAAAGTCTTGCTAAATCAGAATCTAGCATAACCTCTCTTCCTTATTTTCTTTTGTTAATTTATTCATGTACCTTACCTCCATCTATATGTTTCAATAAACTATTAAGCATGTCTTTATCATCAATCTTACTTATTGCAAAGCATTTACTACCCAAATCTTTAAAGCTTGCTCCTGAATGATATAGAATACTTTTATCAAGAATTATAAATCTATCATGAAAATTATTATTAATAATTAATTCTACATTAGAATATTCTTTCTTATATTTTAAGTAATCCTCATTATTATACTTGTTTGTTTTAAGTACATCTAATAAATGTCTATCTATATAGTTATCTATAATTATTATTTCTTTACTTGCCTTATCAAATATGTTTTTTAATAAACTATAAGCATCGTATATTTGTCCTTCAAAGAATAATGTATTTACTTTTTCTTTCTTGTTCATTTCATTAATTGATTCTTGCAATAACTTTACTTTTTCATGATCTTCTAATACAAGATTGTTTATATACTTTTGTTCTATTATGCTACTAGATATATATTTTCTCATTGCAACGAATGCATCCATTATTGCAATTGTAGTTGATGCTGCTACCTTGCTTTTTAGAATTGTTGCAAGCATAAGTACACCCTCTTCTGTGAAAACTCTTGGCATATTATATTTTCCACCACGAGTCTCTTTTTTTTGGTCAAAAATTTTGACCAAAAAAATTTGGGATTCTTCTTTGCTAATTTTAAAAGTAAATCTTTCAGGAAATTTATTAGGATTATTTTTAACAGCTTGATTTATCTCTTTTGTTCCATTTTTACATTCATAAAGTCTTATTTTCTTTTGTTAATTTATTCATGTACCTTACCTCCATCTATATGTTTCAATAAACTATTAAGCATGTCTTTATCATCAATCTTACTTATTGCAAAACATTTACTACCTAAATCTTTAAAGCTTGCTCCTGAGTGATATAAAATATTCTTATCCAGAA
The DNA here is from genome assembly GCA_900320505.1 of uncultured Eubacteriales bacterium. Classification (GTDB taxonomy): domain Bacteria; phylum Bacillota_I; class Bacilli_A; order RF39; family UBA660; genus UBA2730. The sequence goes on along the minus strand of ONSL01000016.1, from coordinate 15,380 downwards.
TTATAAATCTATCATGAAATTTATTATTAATAATTAGTTTTACATTAGAATATTCTTTTTTATATTTTAAGTAATCTTCATTGTTATATTTAAGTACATCTAATAAATGTCTATCTATATAGTTATCTATAATTATTATTTCTTTACTTGCCTTATCAAATATGTTTTTTAATAAACTATAAGCATCATATATTTGTCCTTCAAAAAATAGTGGATTTACTTTTTCTTTATTGTTTATCTCACTAAATGATGCTTCAAGTAAACTTACCCTATCATCTAAATTATAAACTAATTTATTAACATATTTTTGTTCAACTAAATCATTTGAAATATATTTTTTCATCAAAACAAATGCATCCATTATTGCAATTGTGGTATCAGTTGCAATTTTACTTTTTAGTATTGTTGCTAGCATATATATTCCTTGTTCTGTAAAGACAGTTGGCAAGTATTTTCTGTGTTGCCCACGTACATTCTTTAAGGTCGCAATTTGCGACCTTGAAATAATTAATATTTCATGTTCTGTTAATCTAAAGCACAATCTTTCTGGAAACTTATTTTTATTTCTTCTTACTGCTTCGTTTATTCTTTTTGTTTCAACTCCATAAAGTTTTGCTAGGTCAGAGTCAAGTATAACCTCTCTTCCTCTTATTTCATATATCATATTCTCTATTTTATCTTTTTTTGCTAATTCATTCATGCGCCTTACCCTCCTACTTTTGTAAACAATTAGTTAACTTATAAATTTATGATATCATATTGAAATATATAAAGTCAATTTATATTTTTTTGTGTGTATACTTTTGCACACACTGAATTACAAAAAAAACTTAAGAGAAAACTTTTAATCTTAAGTTTTTAATTATTTATTTACTAAATAAACATCTGATATGAAGTATAAGTAAAGATAATTTATTCATTAGAAATAATAAGAATTTTTGTATTATATTAGGTTTTAAATAATTATATACATAATATTTTTGACTTTTCTTTAATTCTTTAAATTTATTTATTCTTGATACTGATTTATCTATACTTACAGAGTGGTTGTGTATTACTTCTACTCTTTTATCTACTACTTCTTTATATCCTTTTTTTCTTAATCGTATTGATAAAATATTTTCTTCATAATATAGATGTGTATTTTCATCTAAATAATCAATAGCTTTTAGTGCATTACTACTTATCACAAAGAAACATCCAGATACAGCATCTACTTCTGTTACATCATTTTTTAAATAATTATTAGGATATTTTAAATATTTATTTCTAAAGTATCTACTAATTAATGGAATGTTAAATAGAATCTCTTTATTTGGTGTAGTTATAGGCCAACCACAAGACTTTTCTCCGTGTGTATTTATTATTGGACCTACCACTCCAATACTTTCTCCTAGGTCGTTATTTAGCATTTTTAAATCATTATCATTTCTTATTATAATATCTGAATTAGATACTACCATGTTAAATTCTTTTTCTTCTTTAAATATGTATTTTGCTGCATAATTTATTCCAGATGCATAACTGCTATTTTTATTTTTTATTACATTTATTTTTTTAGATTCTATTTTTTTTAAATTCGGATAGCTATCATCTGTACTGTTATTATCAACAACAATTATTTTGTATATACTTTTATAATCTTTTATATTATCTATTAATGTTTTAGTTGTTTTATAGTCATTATAATTTATTATTGTAAAATATAGTTTTTTCATATTTATTCCTCTTTATTTATTATACTAAAAAAAAAGGACTTATAAAAGTACTTTTAAATATTTGTTTTATTTATTGAAAACTTTTTTATATTTCTTTTTTAATTTCCTTTTTAATAGAATTATGTCAAATTTTTCTGTACCATTAATACCTATTATTATATAAACAGGTGCATATGCAAATAAGTATCTTGCTCTTGCTTCAAATAGTAGTTCAAAAATAGATAATCCTATTATTGCTAATTTCATAATTGTTATTTTTTCATTAGATGTTTTACTTAGTGATAATAAATTTAAGAATAGAACTGCTAACCAAATTATCTGCTGCACTGTAAAGAATATTATTTGATTATCTCCATCTAGATAATAACTTTGTAATGCTTCTCTTACTTTTTTATTTCCATATGAATATTTATATTTATAAAAATTTCCTTCACATCCAAATGCAAATGAGCCATCGTTATAGTTTGTTAATGTTTTATCTGTATATAAGCTAATTAAGCCTAATACTCCTGCACCGTTTATTCTCTTTCTTACTAATTTTAGATCACCTTTTTTTCTTTCTTTTTTTGTTTTGAAAGATTCGGAGTATACTACGTCATCATATGAATAAATTCCTCTTGTTTCTAGATTATGACCCATCATTAAGTAATGTTCAATTCCAAAATTTGATTCTTTTACATTTGTATAAAAATATGGTTTTTGTTTAATTTGATTTACCAACGTAGTAATGCAACAGAAAATAAGTATAAATGAAATTGATTTTATCCAAAAATATTTATTTTTTAACATTGAGAATTTAAACTTTGTTAATTTATATAAAAATATTGCAATTAAGAATATAAATACTTGTGGTTTTATAAAGTAGCCAAAAATTAATACAAATGTATAAAGTATAAAATAAATTATTTTTTTATTTTCAGATGCATTCTCTTTTTTTATAAACAAATAGACTCCTAATGTAAGTAAAAATAGGCCTAATGTATCAGAATACATTACACATATCCATGGTGATAATGTTACTAATGCAAAACATAAAATATATGCAAATATTGCTTTATTATAAGATTTATATATATTATAGGTTATTTTAAATACTAAAAAGTTTGTTATTGAAAATATAAAACAATTTATTAATAAGAACAAATTATCTATGTGTTGTATGTTAAGTATGTTAGAAAAACTGACAAATTTTGTTAAGATGTATGTTAATAGCATATTATTTGGATACATTGCAAAGTAATCTGACCATATTGGTTCATTTTTTACTATTGAAGTAGAGGTTCTTCTAATTACGTCAACATCCCATCCGGTTATAAAAAGATAATTTCTTGTATAACAAAACAAAAAAGGAATTAATACAATTGTTAGTATTATAAAAATCACATTTATTTTTTTTCCACTTTTAATTTTTATTCTGTTAATTAATCTATATATAATAAAGCAGATAATTATGCCAATAAATAAAAGTATTATATTGTTAGTAAGGTATAATTTCTTACATGCATAGTTTTTATAAGAAAAAAATAAAATAACTATAAAAATTATAGAGAATATAATAATGTATAAATTATTTACAAATTTATCAAAAAAAACATTTAATTTATTTTTATTTTTCATTTTCATTTAAATTCTCTGATATTATAAATCTTGGTCTAGCTTTAGTTTCAGCATATACTTTTCCAACATATTCTCCTACAATTCCTAGTGCTAATAAATTAATGCTTCCAAGTATCCATAAAGCAACTATGCCAAATGAAAGACGTGTTATTGAAACTCCGCATAATTTAACAATAAGCATTATTATAATTGTAAGTATACTTATAAATGTAAGGAATCCACCAAATAATGTTATAAGCCTTATTGGTTCTGTACTAAATGATGTTATTCCATCCCATGCAAAATTAAGCATTTTTTTAAGTGGATATTTTGATTCTCCAGCAAATCTTTCTGCTCTTTCATAATATACTTTATCAGTCTTGAATCCTATTAATGGGAATATTCCTCTTAAGAATAAGTTTACTTCATGAAAATTACTAAATTCATCTAATACTCTTTTAGATGTTAATCTGTAATCAGCATGATTGTAGACAATTTCAACTCCCATTTTATCCATAAATTTATAAAAACTTTCTGCTGTTGTTCTTTTAAACCATGTATCTGTTTTTCTGGCTGACCTTACTCCATAGACTATGTCGCAACCTTCATCGTATTTTTCTAGCATTTTATCCATTGCATTTATATCATCTTGAAGGTCGGCATCCATTGATATTACTACATCAGCATATTTTCTTGCAGTTAGAAGTCCTGCAACTAATGCATTTTGATGTCCTCTATTTCTTGATAAAGATATACCTGTAAACAAATCATTTTGTTTATGTATCTTTTTAATAAGCTCCCATGTTGAATCTTTTGAGCCATCATTTACATACATTACTTTACTATCTTTACTTATTACTTTTTTCTTTATTAAACTATTCATTTTTTCTGTTAATCTTTTTGTTGTTTCATTTAATACTTCTTCTTCATTATAACATGGTATAACAACGTATAATTTATTTTCTCTTTTCATTTACAAAACACCTTCCAGTTTAATTATAATATTTTTAACAAATAGAGGTCAAGTATGTTATTTTCTATCTAGATTCCATACTTTAGTTAAAAACTTATATCTTTTTTCTATTTCATTTTTTTGCTTTTTATTAAGTCCATATTTTTCATCATAGAATTTGTGTATTCTTTTTATTTCTTTTAAATGTGCATCTTTTTTTGTTACAGAGCTTACATTATTTCCATGGACCCTATAGTAGTTTAGAGGTTTATTATAATATGCAATTAAACCACGTTGCATAATATTTACATATAATAGCCAGTCACCTGCTTGTTTAAAATTACCAGATAATTTGAATAAATCATCATAATTATCTTTCTTGAAAACAACACTTGAAACATTTGCAATTGTACAATTTAAAAAAGAATAATTTTTAAATTCATCTTTTCCATCATTAATATATGATTTATCCCAGTGACCTGTTTTCATTATGTCAATTTCAGGCTTTATTGAACTCATCATTATTTTTCCATCAGCATCTATGAATGCTGTATCTGAATATGAAATCAGTATTTTTTCATTTTTTATCATTGGATTAAATACCTTTTTTAAAAAGTTACTATCACAATAGTCATCAGCTTCTGCAATCCACACATAGTCTGAGTTTGCAAGGTTAAATCCTTTTTGCCATTGTTTAAAAGCAGAGCCGGAATTTTTTTCGTTATAAACTTTTGATATATTTATATATTTTGATAATCTTTTAATTAATTCATCAATTAACTTTCTACTATTATCAGATGAGCAATCATCTAGGATTATAACTTCGTCTATTTTTATTTTTTGGTTTAAGACTGAATATAATCTTTCTAATAAATATTTTTCATAATTGTAATTTGGTATTACAACGGAAATTGTTTTTTTGTTTTTTGGCAGTTTACTCTGATATACTGATATGTCTACTAAATCTTTTATAGTTAAATTATCTTTTGTTACTTTTTTTTTTCTATATTTTCTGTATATTGTATATAAATCTATTATTAAATTTGCTGTTGAAATATTCCCATTTACTGTGTAATCAATGAGTTTTTTATAATATACACTCTGTTTATATGATAAATCTTTGTAAAAATCTACTAGGAATATATTATTTTTTATATCATATTTTTGTATTAAATCATGATATTTTTTTAGCCAAATTTTTCTTTTTTTGCTATCTGTCTCTTTTGGTATAACATAAACTAATAGCATTATTAGTTGATTATAAACAATTGCATCCTTATATTTCTTATAATCTTTTACATTTTTTATTCTTTCTAATGTAAGATCTACTCCATAAAATATATCAAATCTTTTTTCTGAAAATGCTGAATTTTGTAATGAGCTTCCTCTTTGAATATAGTTATAATAAGTATTTTCATTGTATGATACTTTATTTGCTTCAATAATGCATGGAAGTATTACTGCTAAATCTTCATTAACTTTTCCGACTGAAAATTGATATTTATTAATAATATCCTTTTTAAATAATTTATTACATGCTGATGCTGCAAGTCCTTTATTTATAAAATCAATCTTGTCTCCATCTTTTTTTCCACATATTTGTCTTATATTGTTCCCATTGTTTTCATATATAGTATTGATATCACAGACAACAATATCTGATTTTTCTTTTTCCATTGTTTTCATTAGTTCTTCATAAAAGTTTTCTGGTATATAATCATCTGAGTCAATAAAGCTAACGTAATCTCCTGTTGATTCTTTAATTCCTTTATTTCTCGAAAAAGAAAGCCCACTATTTTCCTTATTAGAAAGAATTTTTAATCTTTTATCTTTGATATTTTTTAATTTTTTTAATGTATCATCAGAAGATGCATCATCTATTACTATTATTTCTAAGTCTTTATATGTTTGATTTGTAATTGATGAGATACATTTTTCAATATACTTTTCTGTATTATATGCACTAATTATTATTGAAATTTTTTTATTCATAAATACCACCTATATATTTCTTATTAGCTTATCTATTTGTTTTATATCATTATTTTTTATTAATTTTTTCAATTTTGTAATCTTAAAATCTTCTAAATATTTATTTAAATATTTATTATTTTCATAATCAAACTGATTTATTTCACCATTGAATTTCTCAATATATTTATATCTTTCTTTCTTATTTTTAACATTTGATATTAGATAGATTAATAATGAGAAAAGCTGATGGATGTATATTGTCCCCATTATTTTTTCTTTTAATTCTTTATTATATTTTGAGATTCTTTCTTCACAAATTTTTGCAGTTTTAAATACAACAAATCTTTTCTCATTAAATCCAGAATTTTGTATTGAGCCTGTTCTTTGTAAATAGTTATAGAAAGCGGTTGGAATATAATTAATCTTTTTGCTCTTAGCAAGTAAAACTGGAGAAACTGCTACATCTTCGTTATTTAAACCTTCTGGATAATCAAGACTATCAAACAATTCTTTTTTTGCAACCTTATTACATGATGTTGGGAAAATTGGTACGTCAAGTATACTATATACGTAGTCTTTATCATCTGAATTTATTGACGAAACATAATTTTTTGTTCCATTCTCATATTCAATATTTACATCACAAATGACTATATCAGAATTATTTATTAATGCTTCTTTTAGCATACAAGAAAACATATCTTCTTTTACATAATCATCAGAATCAATAAATCCAATATATTTTCCTTCTGCTTTTTTTAATCCATAGTTTTTAGCACTTGATAATCCTCCATTTTTCTTTTTAAAATACTTAATTTTGTTTGGATATTCTTTCATCATTTCTTTTATAATTTTTTCTGAATCATCTGGTGATCCATCATTTACAACTATTACTTCGCTATATTCTGGTAATGATTTTAAAATAGACGTTAGACATTTTTTTAAATATTTTTCTGTATTATAAACTGGTACTATGATTGATAAAAGTATTTTATCATTTATTTTTTTTGATTTTATTATTTTGCTTAAGTCCATTTCGTTAAGTTTAATTTCTTCTTCTGAAAAATTAAAATTATGTCTGAATCTCTCACGACGTTCTTCTACCCTAATTTTCATTTCATTTGTTAAATTGTAATTATTTTCTATATCATTTTGTATTGATTTCATCTCAATGTACTCTTTTTCTCTTTTTGTTGTAAGAGTCACTGAATTGCTATGCATTCTATGGTAGTTAAGTGAATTTTTATCATAAACAATATCACCAAATTGCAAAACTTTTTCATAGAAAAGCCAGTCACCTGCTAAGTGATATTCTTCTGCTTCTTTTAAATATTTTTGAAAATCAATATTTTTTTCTTTTCTAAACACTAAACTTGAAACATTTGCAATTGTATTGTTTATACATAAAAAGTTTTCAACATAATCGTTTCCTGTATCAATAAATGAATCATTCCATTTTCCAGTATTAAAAATATCAATCCAGTCTCTTAAATCATATTTTGTTATTTTGTTATTTTCATCCATTGTAAGAGATTCTGTATATGATATAATAGCCTTTTTGTCGTTTTTAAATCCTTTCATAACTGTTTCTAGGAATATGTTAGAGCAACTATCATCAGCTTCTGCAATCCACAAAAAATCTCCTGTTGATTCCTTAAATGCCTTTGCCCACTGTTTAAAAACGTTACCACTATTTGTTTTATTTGGTATAATTTTTACAATCAATTCTGGATAATCTTTTTTTATCTCATCTATTTTTTTGTTAATTACTTCAATACTATTGTCTGTTGATTTATCATCTAATATTATAAGCTCATATATCGGATATGTTTGTAATAATACTGAGTCGATTCTTTCTATTATATAATTTGCATAGTTATAGTTTGGTATAACCACTGACACTTTGTATGGATTGTTTATTTTCTTTTTAAAGTATTTTTCTTTGTATATATTTACATATTTTTTATAATTAAATAAATATAAGTCTTCTGACATAATATATAATAATATTGGTACATATATTGCAATTTCGAAGAAACTCTTATCGACAAATAATGCTACAAAATAAATTAAAAAGATAAATAAATTGTTTATAAATGTTTTGTTATTAGATTCTTTAATACTTGAATACATACATAGAAGCAAAATATACAATATACTTATTCCAAAAATATTGTCAATTTTCATATATGTATTAAATGTATTTTTAAATATAATTAAGCGTATTATTTTTACTACTAATACAATAAAATAATATATTTTAATAACAGTCTTTAATTTTCTTGAAAACTTTTTTGAATCTTCTAACATTCTTAAAAGGAATAAAGTAAATATAAAAAATACTGCAATATTAAAATCCTTGATAAATAGTAATATTAATCCTTCTAATCCATAAAATATTATATTTTTTTTACGAAATACTGCTGTTTCATCGTAATTTTTATACATATACAATGATAATGAAACTAATAATATGATAAAACTAAAATTGTATTTTATACTTAGTATATAAAAAGGAAATATGATTATAATAGTTATTAAGTTGACTATTATTGGATTCTGTTTCTTCTTTGATAAAATGACTTCTAAAGTAAAAAATATACTTGCAATAACTTCTATTATATTAAATATATCTACATTTTTTTTTGAATTATAAATATATACTGATAGAAATAAAATAGTTTCAATTATCGAAGCAATTAGAAATACATTTTTGTTTTGTGATTTATTTATTCTTTTCTCAAAAAAATAAACAATAAAAGTTAAAGCAAAAAATATAAATCCATAAATTACTGATGATACAAAGTTATTCACTGAAGAAAAACTTTTATATAACAATAATGTTTCAACTAAAATTAAAATTAAAACTCCAATATTAGAACTTTTTTTCTTTATATCATTCATTTTGTTCACCTCATATTGTCTCTTTTTTTTCATAAACATTTTTTAATAATGTTAGTGATTTTACTATTTCTTTGTTTCTAAATATTAATTTTTTGTAATTATCTTTTTCAAATGTTTTATTTAGTGATGCTCCTTCTTTATGAAATATTTCTAAGTTAGCATCATAATATGTTATTAAATTGTCATGAAGTTTTCTGTAATATAAGAATTCTTCTTCATGATATAAGAAAGTTTCATTATAAAATACATCATTATATCTCTTATAATATTTCTTTGAAAATATTAATGCACATCCATGGAGAGCTACTCCGTACTCTGATTTTTTCCCATTTTCAAGATGTTTTGGCTTTACAAATAATCTTTTTGTTTTCATATATATTGCTAGCAAATTTCTTAATAATACATTCCCATATATTTTTATTAGTTTGTTATGATATGCTATCTTTTCATTTATAGTGTCTATGTTATCATATACCGGAAATGGATTAACTGATTCACCACCATCTGTTATAATTTTAGGCCCCATTATATCAAAATTTGTTTCTTTATAACATCTATATATTTCATCTACGAAGTTTGCCTGTTTTATTAACGTATCATTATTTATTACACATAAGAAATCAGGATTATATTTTTCTATTGCATATTTACATCCTTTATTATTTCCTTTTGCAAATCCAACATTTTCTTTTAGTAAAATTATGTCCTTTGTATATTTTTTTAACTTTTCAACTTCGTCTTTTGTTAAAGATGCATTATCCACAACTATTGTGGATATTTTTTTATCAGTTTTAATTTTATTAATTGATTCAATACACTCTATTGTATCTTTTAAATTTTTATAATTTAATAATATAAATGATATCATTATACTTCCTCAGCAAATCCTTTTTCAAGTTTTCTAAATATTGCAAGTCCTATAAAGAATACAACAATTGATATTATTGTTAGGTAAATTAGTGAACTTGCTGGTGGAACACGATGTAACATAAATATATCTCTATATGCCTCAATCATTCCTCCTAGTGGATTGATATCAATAACCCATCTCAATTTTTTTGGAAACAAGCTTGCTTGATATAGGATTGGTGTTGCATAAAATACCATATTTAAAATAAACTGTACAATGTATTCAGTATCTTTTATATATATATTTATTGCACTTAATGCAAATACAAGTCCTAGTGAAAATAATGACTGTAATATCGCAATAAATGGAAGCAAAATCAAATGCCAACTAATTCCTAAACCACCGAATATGCAGAATAAAAGTATTATAATACAACTGATGAAGAAATTAACAAGTCCACTTAATACAACTGATATTGGAAGTATTTCTCTTGGAAAATATACTTTTTTTATAATGTCTGAATTTGTTCTTATTGTTATCATTCCTTGATTCATTACTGTTGTAAAAAATGTCCATGGAATAATTCCAACAATTAGGTATTGCAAGTAATTCGGTGTTTTAACTCTCATGATATATGGGAAAACTATTGCATATACAAGTACTTGTAAAAGTGGGTTGACAAATGACCATAGAACACCTAGAAATGAGCCTTTATATCTTCCTCTAATTTCTTTTTTTACATTGCTTTTTAATAGTTCTCTATAATTATATAAATTTTTAAATAACTCCATAATATCTTCTCCTAACCACACAATTCTAGGTAGTCCTTTACAACTTTATCTGTTGGACCATCTTCCTTTATATGTCCCTCATAAATCCATACTGCTCTATCACATAAGTCTTTTACAGAGTCTAAGCTATGGCTTACTATAACTATAGTTTTTCCACTTTTCTTTAATTCATGAAGTTTTGCAAAGCATTTTTCTTGGAAATGTTGATCGCCAACTGCAAGTATTTCATCAATTAATATGATATCTGCTTCTACATTTATTGCAACTGCAAATGCAAGACGCATATACATTCCAGATGAATATGTTCTTACTGGATTATCAATAAATTCTTCTAGTTCAGAGAATTTAATTATATCGTCTAGTTTTGCATCTATTTCTTTCTTTGTTAGTCCAAATATTGAGGCATTGAAATAAATGTTTTCTCTTCCTGTGAAATCCTGGTGAAATCCTGCACCTAATTCTAGAAGTGATGTTAATTTACCATGTGTTGTTATTTTTCCTTTTGTTGGATAAATAATTTTTGTCATTAATTTTAATAATGTTGATTTTCCACTTCCATTAACACCTATTAATGCAACTGATTCTCCTTTTCTTATTTTTAAGTTTATATCTTCTAATACTGTTCTTTCTTCTGGCTTTTTTCTATTCCAGAAGACTATTCTTTCTTTTAATGTATTAGCTTTATCATAGTATACTTTAAATTTTTTTGTAACATGATTTACTAATATTGCATAATCTTCATTTTTATTCATTTTGCACCTCTATTAAATATATAATAATAGTATAACATTTTTTTTTGTCTATTTCTACCTGATACTAAAAAATAATACCAATGCTGAAATTAATCATTAGTATTATTTTTTATGTGAATTATCTGATATCCTAGTTTTTCAGGTATAATTCCAAATAATCTTTCAATAGCGTGTTCTATGTTTCCATCTACTAAACTATTTGTATTGAAACTAAATTTATCAACATTTTTAAATAATGGCTTTATTGCATTAGTTCTTGCCCAAAACATGGAACCTGCAGGAAAATCCAGTTTTTCGTTTTCAATGTTAAATGTATCTAGTTTTACGATTTTTAATACTTCATTAATGTTTTTTAAATTGCTTCCAATTTCAATATTATCTGAAATCATATAAAAATATTCAGGGCAAATAATACCTATATTTTTATTTTTCTTAAAAATAGTAAATATATTTTTAATATTTTTTTGACTTCCAAATAGATTTTTATATAAATCTTTTCTCCATAAATCATCATAAAATTCCTTATGCTTTGTATGAATGTGACATACATAATCATATTTATCAATATAATTTTTCATTTGTGTTAAAAATGGATATATATCTCTACCAATATTCTTTATAATTTTTATTTGAACTTCTCTTACATTCTCAAATTTTCTTTTTTTAATTTTATTAATAATATTTTGTTTCTTATCTAAAGTATCTGTTGATATATATAAATCAAATTTATATGGTATTTTATTTAGTTCATCTAAGATTTCGTCGGTATATTCTATGTAGTATATATGTGCCTGAACTGCAATTTTAGGATTTTTTAAATCATTTATTTTAAAATTGTTATCAGATACTATAACGTTATTATCATATGGTAAATCATATATTGCCTTTGATAATGTGTTAATGTTTGTGTATCCATACTTTTTATCTGGTTCAAGATATGTTCCTTCTCCCCATTCGTTCCATGCATTAACAAGCATAAATCTCTTATCTTCTGGGTTTCTTCTTCTTGTTTCTCTAATTATTTCACATAGCCATTCATAAAATGATTTTGGGTTATATTCATAGTATGAAAAAAATTCATTTTTTCTTCGTGGCGAGTTATCCCATCCCATAGTACATGAAAAGACAAATGGCTTAATGCTGTAAAATTCTTTATAGAAATTATATGTAATATCTTTAACCATTTTCTTGTAATCAAATAAACAGTTGTATAAATTACTATTATGATATTTATTAATTTTCATTCTTTCTGATGAAAATGCATGTGGTGCAAAATCAAATTCTGCATCTACAAAATCAATGTTACTTATATCATCTATTGCCATATCTCTTTCAGACCATATTTCAATTTCTCCAATTCCAATATCTCTTGCTGTTTTTCTCCACTTTTCAACTACATTTTTATAGTTTGGTATTTCTTTTGGATTGTAAACTAAAAGGAGTGGTTTTCCGTCTATTCTTATATATCGTTTATCATCAAAATATTTCTTTATATCTTTTATAAATCTTTCTGGATCATCATCTGAATACTTTTGTTCCATTAAAATATTTTTCTTTAGGCCATCCCAACTTCTTGTCCAATTTTCATTTGCCCAGCAAAAACAGAAAGGAAAATCTATGCTCTTATCTTTTAAATATATATCAACAGGCTTCTCTAATAGTCTTTTACCAGAAAACCAATAATAGTAGAAACAAAAGCCATATATTCCATGCTGTTTAGCAAGTTTTACTTGCTTTTTTAATATTTCACTATTATCTAATGTATAATATCCAAAATCTTCGTGTGGAATTCTTGGCTCATAATGTCCTTCAAAACGAGGTTTTGCTTTTTTTACATTTGTCCATTCCGTAAAACCTTTTCCCCACCATTCATCATTCTCTTTAAATGTATGATATTGTGGTAAGTAAAAAGCAAGAGGCTTTATGTCAATTGTTCTATTTGAAAAATCTACATTTTCTTCATAATGTGAATCGTATGGAATCATTTTTATATTTTCTTTGTTTGATTTTTCATCTATTACTACATTTACTGTATTTTTCTCTTTTTTTTCCTTTTGATTATTTTTGTTTTGATGTATCATTTTGTTTAATGTACTTGCTTTTCTTTTTATTCTACTTATTGGATTTCTATATATGTTTATTAATTTTTCTTGTTCACTAACAATTTGTTTTAACCTTACTAATTCATCGTTAAGTTTCTTTTCGTTTGTTTCTAGTTTTTTTATTTTCTTATCTTCGTTATATATTATTTTTTTATAATCTGATAGACTATTTTTATAACTATTTTTATCCATATTAATACCCTCATCTCATTAAAATTTTGCAAACCACACACTACTATCTACTTTTGTCGATATACCATCTATCCAATCACTACTTGTATATTGCCATGCTGAATAATTTCCAGAATATGTTAATCTATTATTATATTGTGCAATCCAATAAATTTGATTTTTTAAATAATCACTGTTTAGTACATCGTTTGCATATTTTTTGTATGTATATATTCTTGAAAGATTTCCATATCCATTATTATTCATAACATCCATAAATCCTCTTGTTATCTCATTATATTTGTTTGTATCAAGATATCCCGTAATATTGTTGCTTTCTAAATCAAGATATATTCCAAGTGATGGATTCATCGAATATTTTTTTATCTCGTTTACTACAAACTGTGCATATTCTCTTCCTTCTTGTCCATTTTCAGCATAACTATAAATATACAATCCATAAGGTATTCCAAGCCTTTTTAAATTGCTAATATTGTATGAAAGCATTTTATCTTCATATACTGAGCTTGCTGATACCCTAACTATTACTCCATCAACACTTTTTGTTCTATAAACTTTATCCCAATCAATCTTTTTATTGTGTGCTGAAACATCTATTACCTTTCTGACATCTTTTCCAATTAATTCTCCTGAATTATTAAAATAATATTTTATACCAGCAATATTATTCCATCCTGTTGCCATTTTACCATTTTCTGAATAATAATATGTATTACCATCTTTCTTTATGAAGTTATCTTTCATTGCTCCTGTTGCAGTATTAAAGTAGTAGTCAATTCCGTCTATAGTCTTATTTCCATAAACCATTTTTCCATCTTTGTCATAATATACAATTTTTTCACCTACATTTGTAAAGCCTGTAGCCATAGCTCCAGTTGATTTATCAAAATATCTCCATGCTCCATCAATATAATTTTCACCATATAGCATCTCACCATTTTCATTATAATATACTGTTTTATTTTGAGATTCAATATTTTGAAAACCTGTTAACATTTTTCCATCTTTATCAAATAAATACCAATGATTGTTTATATATTTTTGGCCTGATACCTTTTCTTCTTTTCCACTCTTATTGAAATATTTAAATTTACCATCTACATTTATTACTTTGTCTTTTGCTTCTTCTCCAGTAGAAATATCAAAATAATAGTAATCTTTTTCTAACTTATTATATCCATGAAGCATTTGACCTTTCTCGTTATAATATACTGTTTTGTTTTGATTTTTTATGTACTGAAAACCAGTTAACATTTTCCCAGTATTAGTTTCAAAATTGTACCAGAATCCATTTATATTCTGCTGTCCATATAGCATTTGACCTTTTTCATTATAGTATACTGTTTTATTTTGAGCTTTTATGTACTGAAAGCCTGTTAACATAACTCCATCTTTATCAAACAAATACCAGTGATTATCTATTTTTTTTTCTCCAGAGTATGCTTTTTTACCTGTATTGTAATCAAAGAAATAGTAACTATCTCCTATTTTTTGAAATCCATATAGCATTTGCCCTTTTTCATTATAATATACTGTTTTATTTTGATTT
>ONSL01000009.1 GCA_900320505.1 uncultured Eubacteriales bacterium | reverse complement strand
TCTTTGATGTAAGAGGTATAACAGTCAATATATTATTTTTAGGATTATCATATTTATTGAGAACTATTGCAAAGTGTACTTCAGACATTTCTGAACCTAATCCTACACCAAAATCTACTTTTATTATTGTACCTCTTTCATATTTTTTATATCTTTTTGTATTTTTTGATATATTTTTTGTTTCTTCTAGTAATAATTTAGATTTCTTTAGCAACCAATCGTCTAAATAAGTAAATTTATAAGGCAATTTCATATTAATTATTTTATGGTAGTTAATATATGACTGGTCTAACTTTATATTATCATTTTTTTTTGTATTGTATTTTTCTTTTCCATAATTCACATCTCTTCTTGATATTATTACTTTAATTTTCTTCTAACTTCTACAGCTTTTCCAAGTATCCTTACAGGCTTTTTTTCTAGGTCCTCATTGCTGAAAGAGTAGGGCTCATAATTGTTATTAAGAGGTTTTAAAATGATTCCATTATCTTGCTTTATGACTCTTTTAAAGGTTGCATCATCACCATTAACCATAACTACACAATCATATCCAGATTCGCAATCAACTTGCTGTTTAACAACGGGGATCAAACCCGCATCAAGGTCTTGGGAAGGCTTCATACTAGCCATTATACTATACTCACGTAATTACATTATATTACAAATAAATATTTTATAAAATATTTTTCTTTGAAATTATAATGTTAAATGTTAAAATATTGGTAGGATGGTGCTTATGAATGATTTTTTAAATAAAACTTTTAAATGGACTTATAAAGAACTTTTTGAGACAACTTTTGCTGCACTTATAACAGCTTTTGCAATAAATGTATTTATAGTTCCTAATAATTTATATAGTAGTGGTTTTTTAGGCCTTTCACAGTTAATTAGAACATTTCTTTTTAATATACTTAATATTAAAAGTACATTTGATATATCGGGATTTATTAGTTTAATAATTAATATTCCTCTTTTCATAATAGCATATAAACATACAAATAAGGTATTCTGCTTTAGAACAATCTATACAGTTATAATATTAACGCTTTTCTTAAGTATTATACCAGTTCCAAATACTCCAGTACTTGATAGTTTGTCAACAATGGTATTAATAGGTGGCTTAATAACAGGAGCAGGTTCAGGAATAATATTAAGTAATTCATCAACAACAGGTGGGACAGAACTTTTAGGAATACTAGTATCAATAAAAAATAAAAATATATCGGTTGGTAAATTTACTCTTATATTTAACATATGTTTATTTTCAGTACTAGGACTTTTATATGGATACGTAACAATGATATATTCAGTTTTATTTATACTTATACAGTCATATATAGTAGATAAACTTCATAAACAAAATATATGTACTGAAGTTATGATATTTACAAAAGAGAAACCTTCTAAAATAATTGATTTTTCAAGAAAAGTACTTAAAAGAGATTCAACATATTTTGATGCAAGTGGAGGATATCTATTTTCTAAAACTTATATAACAATAATAGTATGTACAGAATATGAATTAGAGATATTAGAAGAAAATATAGATGAACTTGATCCAAATGCTTTCTTAATAAAACTTGATGGAGTTAACGTAAAAGGAAACTTTGAAAAGAATTTAACAAAGTAATTATTGTGATTGAACATTTATATGAAATATGTTATAATATGTGCACATGTTGAGGGGAGGATTTATTATGGCAAGAAAGAAAAAAGAAGATAGTCAATTTAATATAGATGACTATAAAGATGAAATAGATAAATATATAAAGAAAAGAGTAGAGAAGGAAGCATCAAGTGAAGTTGTTAAAATATATAAAAAACAAATAAAAGGTTTAAAGATAAAAAATGGAATTAAAAATTTAGTAATACTTATACTTCTTGCAGTTATTGGTTATGGATCATATATGGTTTATACTGGAGAAAAATTAACTAGCGATGGAAAGACTATAAAAAATGAAGAAAGTAAAGTGCCTGTTATAAAAGAAAATGAAGAAGATAAAAAAGAAAATCTAATAGATGAATATAAGTATTTGCTTGATAAGATAGTTATTAATTCATCATTTCCATACGAGACAGATCTTTCTAAAGGAAATCTTACAGAAGAGATAAAAGAGTATATTGCTTTTGCAAACTTAACTAAAGATGATATAGAAAATGAAGATGGAACATTAGTTATCGGTGAAGATAAAATGTCATCTAAAGTAAATGAGTTATTTACATCAAATGATGAGTTTAAAACATTTAAATATAATGATAAAATATTTACTTACTTAAAAAATCAAAAAATATTTGTCGGAGAAGAGCCTGATTCTTTTGACAGTATAGAAAGAAATATTACTGATTGCAAAGTAAATGGAAATGAAATAACTTTAATAAGTAAAGAAAAATATAAAGACAAAGAATATACATTAAAATATATATTTGTTGATGGAAAATTAGATAGGGTGGAGGCTTAATTAATGAATGCATTAAATGTTAAATCAAAGATAGTATTAATGCCTGTCACAGAGGAAGAATCAAAGAAATATACATCTTTTGCATCAATATATGCACTATATAAAAATGATAAAACAGGAGATATAGAAATTGCTATTCCAGATCTTGGAAAATATAATCTTGGAGAAGACAATATGGAAGGATATAATAATGCAGAGAGAAAAGGATTATTTTATAGAGGCGGAAAAGAACTTGCAATGGAAGCATTTTCTATAAAAGATAGACCTGTATATTTAATCGAAACAGATAATACTAGAACAGTACGTGAATATAGTTCACTTAATGGAGTAGATGTTAGTCTAAAAGATGTCTTAAAAGGTAAATTTAAGATAGGAGAAAATAAAAAAGCTAAAGTTAAAGGAAAGCATTAATTGCTTTCCTTTTTTAATATATCAAGTGCATGTCTAGAAAGTCCTAACATACTTTTATCGCTTGATATTTTAAGAATATATTTCTTATATAAATCAAATGTTTTATCATCCATTTTATTAATAATATTTCTCATATATTCAGTAGGCCCTTCTTCACTTACTAATTCTAATTCTGTTAAATTTTCCTTGCATCTTAATTTTTTAATGTAATTTAAACTTACAAAAGAATATAACTTATCATTATCTTTAACAGTATCAAATGAAGAATCAATGTTACCTTTATCAAGTTCATCTAATATATTATTATCTATAAATCCATGCTTTAATATTGCAAAGTCCTTTAAAGTATAACTTATAAATATTATGCCACCTTTTTTACAAACTCTTTTAGCTTCCTCTAAAGCTTTTTCTTTTTCTTTTTCTGTAAGAAGATGATACATTGGTCCAAAAAGGAGTACTATATCATAATAGTTATCTTTTATTCCTTTTAAATCAATTGCATTTAGATTATAACATTTAATGCCAGATTCTTTTTCAATTTCTCTTAAATTATGTTTAACAAGTTCAACTGCCGTAACATCATATCCTTTATTAAAATAATACTTAGAATATGCTCCGCATCCTGCACCAATATCTATTATCTTATCACCTTTTTTTAAATACTTATCAATATAGTTTGTAACAACAAAAAACTCAATTTCTCCATGCCTTGTTTTTAGCCTTTTATCTTCGTTAAATTTATTATAATAGTCATTAATTTCTTTTTCATTCATAAACATCACACAAATATAATATAGTTTTTATTTAAATTTATCAAGCAAAATTGATTGACAATACTAATTATTTTTCTTAAAATATATAGAGCAAGTTAGTGATAGATGGTATAAATAGTTCATATACTTAATAATTGGAAAGGAGTAAATATGTTTAAATTGTTGAAAAATTTTAAAAAAATAGATTTTCTATACTTATTAATAATAACAGCATTAATATTTTTTCAAGTATATCTAGATCTAAAATTACCAGACTATATGTCTAGTATTACAGTGCTTGTAAAGACTGAAGGCTCTAAAATGAGCGATATATTATCAGAAGGAGGGAAGATGCTACTTTGTGCAGGTGGCTCACTTTTATCTGCAATAGTTGTAAGCTATTTCACAAGTCTAGTATCTGCCCGTTATTCTAGAAATTTAAGAGAAAAGCTTTTCAAAAATGTCGAAAGTTTTGGAATGGAACAGATGAAACAGTTCTCAACAGGTTCTTTAATTACTAGAACAACAAATGATATAACAAATGTACAAATGTTTATTTCAATGGGAATGCAAATGTTAATAAAGGCACCAATAACAGCAGTATGGGCAATTATGAAAATACTTAATAAAAACCTTACATGGAGTATTATGACAGGTGGATTTGTAATTGCACTTCTTGTTATTATTGCAATACTTATGTCACTTGTTCTTCCTAAATTTAAGATAATTCAGAAATTAGTTGATAAAGTTAATAGCTTGATGAGAGAAGAACTTACTGGTATTAGAGTAGTAAGAGCATTTAATGCAGAAAAATATCAGGAAGATAAATTTGAAAAAATTAATGATGAACTTACAAATACAAACCTATATACTCAAACAAGAATGAGTATTATGTCACCAGTTATGTATTTAATTATGAACCTATTAACACTTGAAATATACTTTTTAGGAGCAGGTTTAATTGAAAATGCAGCTCTTGGAAGTAAGATAGGATTATTTAGTGATATGGTAGTATTCTCAAGCTATGCTATGCAAGTTATAATGTCATTTCTAATGCTTGCAGTAATATTTATAATGTATCCTAGAGCATCTATTTCAATGGATAGAATTGAAGAAGTAATAAATACAAAATCAAAAATTACTGATGGTAAATTTTTAGGTACAACAAAGAAGAAAGGTGAAATAGAATTTAAAAAGGTTAGTTTTAAATATCCTGATGCAGATGAATACGTATTAAAAGATATTAGTTTTAAAGCTAAAAAGGGAGAAACTATTGCATTTATTGGATCAACTGGTTCTGGTAAATCAACACTTCTAAATTTAATCCCTAGATTCTATGATGTAACAGAAGGAGAAGTATTAGTAGATGGAGTAGATGTAAAAGATTATAAGCTTTCATCTCTTCATAATAAACTTGGATATGTATCACAAAAAGCAATGATGTTTGGAACAAGCATTGAAAATAACATCTCATATGGTGATAATGGAAAAGGAAAAATAACTAATAAAAAAATAAAAGATGCATTAAATGTTTCTGAAAGTGAAGAATTTGTAAGCAAATTAAAAGGAGAAGAATCTTTTGTTTTAGCAGAAGGAGCAACTAACGTATCTGGCGGACAAAAACAACGTCTTTCTATAGCTCGTGCTATTGCAAGAGATCCAGAAATATATCTTTTTGATGATACATTCTCTGCACTTGACTATAAGACAGATGCAAAATTAAGAAGCAATTTAAAAAAATATACAAAAGACGCAACAATATTAATTGTTGCTCAAAGAATTGGTACTATTATGAATGCTGATAAAATAATAGTACTTGATGATGGAAAAGTAGTTGGCATGGGACGTCATAAAGACCTTCTAAAGAACTGCCCAGTATATAAAGAAATAGCATATTCACAGCTTGGAAAGGAGGAACTAGAAAATGCCTAGACATAGAGGAAATCCTAACGACAAACCAAAAGATTTAAAAGGAACACTTAAAAGATTATTTACATCATTAAAAGATTTAAGAAAATATATGTATATAGCAATAGTTCTTGCTTTCTTAGGATCAATACTTTCAATAATTGGTCCAAATAAGATAAGTGATTTAACAGATACAATATCTGATGGAATAATGATTGATAATAAAGCATTAAAAAATATAAGCACTAATATAGAAAATGATTTAAAGACAAATGCACCTTCTGTTTCACAGGAAGTTTTAACACCAGATATTAATAATGATACTATAAGAAATATTATGGCAAATAATGATATTCCTGCGGAAGATAAAGCTAAATTATCATCATTAGCTTCTGGTAATGTGGATGCATCATCAATAACTAATCTTCCAGATAGTATAAAAAATCTTTTATATAATGATAAAGAAATAAAGGGTATAAAAGTATCTAAAGAAGATAGATTAAAATTTTTAGAAATATCATCTGCAATAAATATAAATGCAAATGCAAAATCTAATAGTGATATACAAAAGCTTATAAAGTTAGTTGATAGTTATCCTGAAAGTGTAAAAAAACTTATCTTTGATGATTACAAATATAAAGGTATTAAAATTACATCAGACGATAAGATTAAATTCTTAAGTGTAATGAGCACAGTAAAAGATTATAACGATGGAACAGCTATATATAAGACACTTGATAAACTTCCAAAGAGTATAAAAGAAGTTATAAAGCCAGAAATGAATATGAAAAAGATAAAAAGTATTTCATTATTCTTACTTATTATTTATGCATTAAGTGCAGTATTTAACTTTACACAAAGTATTTTAATGGCAAAGGTTTCTAACGAATATACTAAACGTCTGCGTGATAAAATATCTGATAAGTTAAATCGTCTCCCATTAAGATATTTTGATAACGTAAGTGTAGGTGAGATACTTTCACGTACTACAAATGATATTGATACAATAGGACAAGCAATGTATCAGAGTATGTCACAATTAGTAGGAGCAGTAACACTATTTGTTGCATCGATAATAATGATGTTTGCAACAAATGGGTTAATGGCACTAGCTGCTATATTATCATCTCTTGTTGGTTTCATACTAATGTTTATAATAATGTTTAAATCTCAAAAATACTTTAGTATGCGTCAGAAAGCACTTGGTAAATTAAATGGAGATATTGAAGAAGCATACAGTCTTCACAATATAATAAAAGCATATAATGGTGAAAAAATAGAAGAAGAAAAATTTGATAAATTAAATAATGAAGTTTATGATGCAAATAGAAAGAGTCAATTCTTATCTGGATTAATGCCACCAATAATGGGTTTTATTGGAAACTTTAGTTATGTTGCAGTATGTGTTGTAGGTGCATATTTAGCAATGAAAGGTTCAATTACATTTGGTGTCATCGTAGCATTTATGATTTATGCAAGATTGTTTACAAATCCACTTAATCAAATAGCACAAGGAACAACTTCAATTCAGCAAATTGCAGCATCATCTGAACGTGTATTTGAAATATTTGATGCAAAAGAAATGGATGATGAGAAAGATGACGACTTCGAGTATCTTAATCCTAAAGATGCTAAAGGTAATATTGAATTTAAGCATGTTAAATTCTCATATGATTCTTCAAGAGTCATAATAAAAGACTTTAGTGCAAAGGTAAAAGCTGGTTCTAAAATTGCAATAGTTGGACCAACAGGTGCTGGAAAAACAACAATGGTTAATTTACTTATGAAGTTCTATAATATTGATTCAGGAGATATTGTAATTGATGGACATAGTATTAATAAATTAAAAAGAAAGAATGTTCATGATTTATTTACAATGGTACTTCAAGATACATGGCTTTTCGAAGATACAATAAGAAATAATGTAAAGTATAATACAGATGCAACAGATGAAGAAATATGGAAAGCATTGGAGGCAGTTGAAGTTGACCATTATGTTAAAACACTTCCTGATTCACTTGATTATGTTTTAAAAGATAATGGAGAAATATCAATAGGACAGAAACAGCTTCTAACAATAGCAAGAGGAATGCTTAAAAATGCTCCATTCTTAATACTTGACGAAGCAACTAGTAGTGTTGATACAAGAACAGAAGAAATTGTACAAAAAGCAATGGATAAGCTTATGGAAGGTAAGACAAGTTTTATAATTGCACATCGTCTTTCAACTATTAAGAATGCTGATTTAATACTTGTAATGAAAGATGGAGATATAATTGAAAAGGGTACTCATGAAAGTCTTCTTAAGAAAAAAGGCTTCTATGCAGACCTATATAATTCACAATTTAAAAAGTAGGAATTTAATTTTTCCTACTTTTTTCTATTTCAAAATAAAATGTTGAACCTTTTGGTGTAGAATAAACACCATATTTATATTTATGAAGTACAAGTATACTTTTAACTATTGAAAGCCCAAGACCAGTACTATTTGTATTTCTAGTATGTTTCTTACTATCTTTAAAATATCTATCCCAAATATATTTCATATCTTCTTTTTTAATACCTTTTCCAGTATCTTTAACTTCATATATTATTTTATTTTTTTCATTTAATATATTTAATGTAATAGTTTTATCTTTTCCAGTATAATTAATAGCATTATTAATTAAATTATATATAACTTCTTCAATTCTTTCTTTATCAGCATTTACTATTTCAGTACTATTTGCATGATTAAATATAAACTTATAACCATCTTTTTCTTCATATATCTTATATCTTTTTAATATATTGTTAGTTGTATCAACAAGATCAAAATCTTCTTTTTTTAACTTATATATATTTGATTCGAGTTTTGAAAGTTCAAGTGTATCTTTTACAAGAAGTGATAATCTATCAGCTTCATCTATAATAACATTCATATTTTCTTTAACTTTTTTTGGTTTATCACTATTTAAATCTCTTGTCATTTCACCATAAGCTTTTATCATTGTAAGAGGTGTTTTTAAATCATGTGATACATTTGCAATTAAATCTCTTCTTAAGTTATCTGTTTTCTTAAGTTCTCCTTCCGCTCTATTAAGTGTTTTAGAAAGTTCATTTAATTCATCTATATTTCCATCTTCTTTAAACTTAACATCTAAATTACCATTTGCAAACTCTTTAGCATCATTTGATATATCTTCAATTGGCTCTGAAATATTTTTTGAAATTATATATCCTATGATAAATGAAAGAAGAAGAACAAAGGTTGTAACAATTATTAGTTCTCTTTTTAAAATATCAGTAGTTGAATCCATTGGATCAATAGACGTACTTATAAAAGCATATTTGTTATTTGAAAGCTTTCTCATATAAATTAGAGTTTCATTATTAAACATTGGATTAGTAAATGTTGCCTCATCACTTTTTTTGCCACTATTTATGAATAGGTATTTGTAATTATAGTTATTATTAACATCCATAAAACAACCTCTAGTCATAAATGATGATGCATTAATTATTTCTCCATATTTATTAGTAATTTCTATGCATACTTCTTTTTTGTAGCTTATATTATCTATATTATAATTTTCTTTATCAAAGCATCTTGCAATAGATGCTAGATCCCTTGTTTTAACACTTTTATAAAAGCTTTTTAAAAATACAACTTGGAAGAACCATAAAAATGCAAGTATTATAACAGAAAATATAACTAAATATTTATAAACCCTTAAAGCAAGACTTTTCTTTTTAATTTTCATCATTGAATTTATACCCCAATCCTCTAACTGTCTCAATTAGATCTCTATATTTACCTAAACTATTTCTAAGCATCTTTATATGTGTATCAACAGTTCTATCATCACCAAAGAAATCATATCCCCATATAGTAGATAGAAGCTGCTCCCTTGATATTGCATCTCCTTTATTTTTAATTAAATATTCAAGTATTTCAAATTCTTTTGGTGTAACATTTATTTTTTTACCATCAATTTTTATAGTTCTTGCTCTAAAGTTTATATCAAGATCTCCATATTTATAAGAATCTCTAGTATCTATATGACGATTTGTAACAGCTTTTATTCTTGCCATTAACTCTTTAGGAGAGAATGGCTTTGTAACATAGTCATCTATTCCAAGATTAAAACCCTCGAGCTTATCATATTCTTCAGATCTAGCTGAAAGAACAATAGTTGGTACTTTCTTATCACTATCAAGCTTTTTAAGCATTGTAAAACCATCCATAACAGGCATCATTACATCAAGTATCATGACGTCATATATATTTTCATTAAGCTTTTTAAGTGCATCTTCACCATTTAATGCATATTCTGTATGCATTCCCTCATTTTCACAGTATTCTTTTATAACATCAATAATTCCTTTTTCATCATCAACAATTAATACTTTCATAGCATCACCTGAATTCATTTTAACATATTATTATGTACTTTTTGTGAAAAAAGACTTCTTTTTAAAAAATAAATTTCAATTATAAATGTAATAATAATATTTATATTAAGAGAGTATATATATGCTTTAATTCCAATATTTAAAAGTGATAATGTAATAAGGGAAAAGCTTCTAATAAAGCAAGATATTAAAGATAAAAATAAATTTATTTTAGTTTTTCCTATAGCATCAAATATAATAGTAAATATACATTCTGTATATAAAAGAAGAAAGGTAAATGGGAACTCTTTTATGTAGCTTGGACCTTTTACCTTAAATATTAAATAAGTTATTTTAACATCATTTTTGCTTAATATAATAAGATATATAAATGAAAATAATGTTATAAATATTATTAGTTTACTTGTAATTTTCTTTATACATCTATTATCTTTAGCTTTTGAAATAGAGGTAATTAATAAAGATGATAAAGATTGAACAATAAAAGTAGGAGCAAGAAGAAGTGGGGTATTATAATTAATCATATATAGATATTTCTTTAATACTTCCTTAGAATATAAATTTGTAATTAAAATAGGTTCGATAAATAACATAAATGAATTAACAAGTTCTTTCAAAGTAAAAGAAAGAGTAATTTCTTTTTCACATTTTATAATTTTCTTATTAAAGAGTCCTTTTTTCTTATCTATAAATAAGCACATAAATAATATAGAAGATGTCTCATACACTACATTTAATAAAAATACTATAAGAACACTTATATTTTTATCTAAATTATTAAGATGTTTAAATAAGAAAAATGTAATAAAAAGCTTTATAATATATTCTAAAATACTTGAAATAGATGTAACAAGGTATTTTGATTTACCATTAAGGTATCCTCTAATATTAGCACTTATACTAGAAAATGGCAGAATAAAAATAAGTGATAAAAATGTCTTTAACAAGCTTTTTTCTTTTAGAACAAAATAAATATATGGTTTAGAGATAATTAATACGATAACACTTAATATAAAGCTTATAAAAACAGATAAAACTATATTTGTAAATAATGTATCTTCTTCTTTAAATTTGCATTTAGAAGTAAGTATTTGTGTTGCAAGAGGTGTGCCAAAAAGTGATATAGTAACTAAAATATTAAAAGTAGGAAAGAGAAGTGATATAAGACTTATAATATCAAAATTAAGACTTCGAGCTTCTACTATCTTAATAAATAAAGCAAGTATCTTGCTAATACTTGATAAAATAACTAGAAAAAAACTATATTTTAAGAATTTATTTTTAACCATAACAAAATATATGATGAAACAAAGTATAATATTTTAGACAAAATTTTACATATTTTTTTTAGCCTTTATTTATAAGGCTTTAAGAAGAAAATTAAGAATTTGAATAAAATTTGGGGTTAACATCTTAATATAATTATGATAAAATTGTTTTAATTAATAAGAAGGTGTGAAGATATATGAACCTAGTAGATTTTTTAATAAGTAAGGAAGCAATTACAGTATATTTAGTTATTGCAGCAGGATTTGCAGTATATGCCATTATTTACTTTGTTAAAAAGTTTAGTCATAATAGACTTATGAAGAAAAATACAGCAGAACTTAATAATTTAGTTTTGGATTTAAATAAAGAATTAGAAAAGGAAGAAGCTAAGGAATCTGTTGAAAAACCTATTCCTGCACAAATAGTAAAGGAAGAAAAGGAAGTAGTAAAAGAAGAGAAAAAGGAAGATGCCCTTCCTGCAAAAGAAGTAAGTGCTATCACTCCTTCTACTAATACAGTTAAGGAAGATGAAATAGAAGTTCTTGATATACCAGATATACCTGTTATACCAGTTGTTTCTAAAGAAGCAGGACAAAAAGAAGTAGTAAATGATGTAAAAGAAGAAAAACAAGATATAAAAGCTAATGTAAGTGAAATAAGAAAAGAGCCTGTAGAAGAGAATAAAGGAAATATTGTTTATGCTGAAACTATTGAACCAAAGAAAGAGGACGCAATAAAAGAGCTTGAAGATACAATAACAAAGCTTGAAGAGGAAGACGGTGAAGACAAAAACATTCCACTTACTGAATTTGAAAAGATGCAAGAAGATACTGCCATTATTAGTATTGACGAATTAATGAAGAAAGCAGAAGAGTCATATGATGAAAATGATAAATATGAAGCATCATATCAGGATGAAGGAAATGAACCAATAACTATTGAAGAGTTAGAATTAAGAAGAAATGCTGCAAATAATGAAAAGATTGAAAAAGAAGAAATTAATGAAAAAGTAAAAGAAGAAATGAACTCAAGTATAACACCTGCATCTAAAAGACCTGAAATTGCATCAGAAAGAAAGTTTAAAAGGAGTCCAGTTATAAGTCCAGTATTTGGAATAATTAGAAAAGAAAAGACTGTAAATGAACTTGAACTTGAAAATACCGCTAACTATGAAAAACTTGATGAAGAAATAAGAAAAACAAATGAATTTATGGGAACTTTAAAAGAGTTAAAAAAGAAACTTAATTAGTTTCTTTTTTTATGTTATAATGAGTTAGTGACTGGAGATGATACTATGACCGTTGGACTTACTTCACTTGGATGTAAAGTTAATATGTATGAGATAGAATATCTAAAAGAAGAATTAAAGAAAAGAGGATATGAAATAAAAGACTTTGATTCTAAATGTGATATATATATAATAAACACATGTACAGTAACTAGTACTGCAGATACTAAATCTGGTAAAGTAATAAGAAGGGCGATTAGAGAAAATCCAAATGCACTAATTGTTGTAATGGGTTGTTTTATTGAAGCCAATAAAGACGGACTAATTGATGGCATAGATATTGCAGTTGGAAATAGAGATAAGAAAAAGATTCCAGATTTAATAGAAAAATATATTAAAACAAAGAAAAAGATTATTGATCTATATAGTGATGCTCCAGAAAATTTTGAAGATATGTCTCTTTCAAAGTTTCCTGGTAGAACGCGTGCATTTATTAAGATAGAAGATGGATGTGACAACTTTTGCACTTACTGTATTATTCCATACGTTAGAGGAAAAGTATCATCAAAACCTTTTTATTCTGTATTAAGAGAAGCAGAAGAACTTGCAAATAATGGATATAAAGAAATTGTTCTTACTGGAATACATACAGGAGCATATGGAAGAGATTTGGGAGAAGAGGAAACATTTGCAGATCTTTTAAAAGCACTCTGCAAAATAGACAAACTTGACAGAATTAGAATATCATCAATTGATCCGGTAGAGCTTACAGACGATGTTTTAGATGTTATAAAGAATAATAAAAAGATTGTCAACCATCTTCATATACCACTTCAAGCTGGAACAGATGAAGTTTTAAAACTTATGAAAAGAAAGTATGATTTAAAATTTTATGAAGATAAAATAAAAGAGATTAGAGCGATAAGAAAAGATATTGCAATAACAACAGATTTAATAGTAGGATTTCCAGGTGAGACAGACGAATTATTTGAAAAATCAATAGAAGAAGTAAAAAAAATAAATTTTGCTAAAATTCATGTATTTCCATATAGTGAAAGAAAAGGTACAAAATCAATGGATCTTCCAGGACATATTCCAGGTAATATAAAGAAAGAAAGAGCCAAAAGAATGCTTTTAGTGTCAAAAAAATTAGAAATTAATTACTTTAGAAAATTTGTAGGAAAAACTTTAGAAGTATTAATTGAAAATGTAGATGATGGGGTCTCTTACGGACATACTGGCAATTATTTACATGTTAAGATAAATAAAGAACTTAATCATAATGAAATGTATAATGTAAAGATTACATCAATTGATTATCCATATGTAATAGGTGATGTTTGTGAATGATTATATTAAAGGAAAATTAAAGAAAGAGTTCTTTAGAAGAGATAACTTTGCAATTGGACTTTTTAAAGTAGATGAAGCATCAGATAGTTATAATTACTTAGTTAATAAAACAATTACATTTAAAGGATATACCCCTCCTCTTAATGAAGTAGATACTTATATATTGTTTGGCAATATAATTGAAGATCCAAAGTATGGTAAGGAATTTAATGTTACAAATATAGAACGTGTATTGCCAGAAGATAAAGATAGTATGGTAAGTTTTTTATCAAGCAATATATTTAAAGGAATTGGAGAAGCTAAAGCAGAAAAAATTGTTAGTACATTAGGTGATAAGACTCTTGATATGATACTTAATTCTCCTAATAATTTAATTCTTATAAAAGGAATAACTTCAAAAGATGTAAGTACTCTTCATGATACACTTATGGAATATGAAAGCAGTTATAAGTCAATTATAAAATTAGAGGACATTGGATTTAATGTTAAAGAAGCAACACTAATATATAGTATGTATAAAGAAAATACAGATAATGTTATAGAAGGTAGCATATATAAAATACTTGATAATCCTAAATTTAGTTTCAAAAGAGTAGATTACCTTGCACTTAATAGTGGAATAGAAAAAGATGATATAAATAGACTTTCAAGTAGTATTATTTATATAATGAGAACTTTGAGTGATAATTATGGACATACGTATTTTTATATGGAAGATATATTAAAATATATGCCTAAAGTACTTTCTATCAGTGTAACAGAAGATATGCTTAATAATGCTCTTTCTAAATTAAAAGATGAAGATAAGGTAGAGATCTATAAAGACAGAATATATGAAAAAGAAATGTTTGATAGTGAATGCTATATAGTAAATAGACTAAATATACTTGAACATGAAAAAGATAAAAAAATAAAGAATATTGATGATTCATTAAAATATGTAGAAAATTATATGGAAACAGATTATGATAAAGATCAGGAGTTTGCAATAAAGAATGCAATATTAAAAAGAGTGCTTGTTATAACGGGCGGTCCTGGCACTGGTAAAACAACAATTGAAAAGGGAATACTTGAACTATATAAGGAAGTTAATAAAATAGACTATAAAGAATTAAGAGATAGAGTTGTTTTGCTCGCTCCAACTGGAAGAGCTTCTAAAAGAATGAGCGAAGCATGTAATTTTCCTGCATCTACAATACATAGATTCTTAAAATGGAATAAGGATGATAATACGTTTCAGGTTAATGAGTATCATAAGTCAAATGCAAAACTTGTAATACTTGATGAAGCGAGTATGGTAGATACATTACTTTTTTCAAGCCTTTTAAAAGGTTTAAGCGTAAATACAAGTATTATATTAGTAGGAGATGAAAATCAGCTTCCATCTGTTGGCGCTGGCAACGTACTTGGAGATATAATATCAAGTGGAAAGATAAGTGTTTCACACCTTTCAAAGCTATATAGACAAAGTGAGGGATCTAACATAATCACACTTGCAAGTAATATGAGAGATGGAATACTTGATAAAGAAATCTTTAATAAAGATAAATCTTTAACATTTATCGCCTCAAGTGAAGATGATCTGCTTAAAAAAATAACAGATATTTCATTGAATTACAAAGATGTATCATATAAGAAATTTGAAGTTCTCGCTCCAATGTACAAGGGATTAAATGGTATTGATATGATAAATTATAATCTTGAAAAAAGTTTTAATACAAAAGCATCAAAAGAAATAGTTATAAATGGTGAAACATATAAAGAAGGAGATAAGGTTATAGAACTTACAAATATGCCTGATGAAAATGTATTTAATGGAGATATTGGTATTATTTCAAAGATTGATAAAAAAGAAGTATATATTAACTATGATGATTCAAAAGTGAAATACACTCCAAATACATTCTCAAATTTTAAGAAAGCTTATGCTATTTCAATACATAAGAGTCAGGGAAGTGAATTTGACTATGTAATAATGCCTATTATAAAATCATATAAGAGAATGCTTTATAGAAAACTTGTATACACTGGTATAACTAGATGTAAAAAGAATCTTATAATAATAGGAGATATGGATGCTTTAAAAGATGCAATAGATAATGATATAGCATGCTATAGAAGAACTGGAATAAAAGAATTTTTAATAGATGGTATAGACTTTCAAATTCAGTAAATAATATTTATGAGGTGAATTTATGAATATTAAGAAAATAATGGTATGTGCTTTAGCAGGAGTTGGAGCATATTACATAATCTCTAATTATGATGAAATATTAGATAATGGTAAGCATGCTGTTAAAAAGGCAGTTAAAAAATTAGATGATAAGATGGAAGAGGCATAGGTCTCTTTTTATTTTTTTAATATTTTTTAAACCTTATTCATATAATTTATTGGTGATAATCTTATGAAGAAAGTTATTGTGTCATGCACTCTTTTACTTTTTAGTTTCTTTTATACTTATTTATGCTCTGAAATTTTAATTAGAAATAATCCACTTTATTTAACAATTATTAAAAATAAGAGTTTAAAAGAAAAGAAAAGTATTAATGCAAAAGTTTCTCTTAACGAAGTTATGCCTGGCAAAAGTGGTAAAAAAGTTAGTGTAATGAAAACTTTTAACAATATGAATAAATATGGTAAATATGATGATAGTCTTTATGTATTTCATGAAGAAAAGCCTAGTATAAGCATAGATAACTATTACGACAAATATATAACAAAGGGAAATAAAGATAAGAAAAATGTCTCTCTTATATATACTGTTTCTGATAGTTTTGCTATTAAAGATATACTAAAAACACTTAAAAAGAATAATGTTAATGCAACTTTTTTCATAGATGGAAAGCTTCTTGAAATAGATAATAATTTAATAAATAAACTTATCTATAGTGGCAATGAGATAGAACTTTTAAATTATGATGGGTTATACGAAGAAGAAACTTTTAAAAATAGCTTAGATTATTTAAGCTTAATAAAAAATGAAGATAATCGCTTTTGCTTTTCTCCTTATAAAAGAGACTCTGTTTTAAATATATGTAGCAAATATAAGCTTCATACTATAGTTCCTGGTCTAATAATAAATAATAATATGTTATATCTTACTAAAGAAAATTTAACTCCAGGACTGATTATAAAGATGCCTAATACTGTTTATTCTCTTAATACAACTATCGATTATATTAAGTCACGTAATTATAAGATTGTTAAACTAGAAAAATTACTTGAAGAATAAAATAATAAAGAAGATCTACTTCTTTATTATTTTTTCTATATCTTTTACATCTTTTTTGAACATTATCATTTCTATTATATTTATTATGCTGTAAATTATTAACATCATTCCTATAAATGTTATAACAGAAAGTGATGTTATATTAGGATTTAATAATACTAATATACCTAATATTATTTCTAATACAGAAAGTATTATTAAAAGTATATATCCTTGTCCTTTAACATTTGCAAGTGATATTGCAAGACGCATACTGTTAATACTTGTTACAATTATCCATGTTCCTATTATTATAGTTATAAAACTAGAAACTACTTCTGGCATAGATAGAACAATACATCCAAATATTATTGAAAGTACTCCAGGTATTATACCATCTACTGGTATTAGTATACTTCTTGATGTAATATCTAAAAATATTAAATGGATTCCTTCAACAATTAAGTATATACCTGCAAGTATTCCAAATACATTTAATGACATACCTGGATATACTACAAGTATAAATCCAATTATCATTAATATAATAGACATTGTAATTGATGTAAAAGTTATCTTGTTAAATATCTCTTTCATTTTTCTCCTTTCTTATTATAATTATACTATAAATATAAAAATTGTTATATAATATTCTTATGAAAAAGTTTATAAGTATTAAAAATGATAAAGATTTAAATAAATTCTATAAAAAACTATTTTTATATAGAAGTTTTTTATTTTCGCCCTTTAAATTTGAAACTGATTATGATGATATTATACCGGTTATAAATGCATTAAATATAAAAAATAAATATAAAAGAATTGATTATATTTATAAATATAGTTTAGATTATTTAGATAGTTATTATAAAAAACTTAATCCTAATATATGTTCTTTTTGCAATAATAAATGTATTGTTGAAAGAATAAATAATTATAATCATACTAATGGATGCTGTAGAGCATGTATTTATCAAAGCACTAGTGGATGCAAAACACGTAACTTAACTTGTAAACTTTTCTATTGTACTAGAGTAAGAGAAAAGTATAAAACATATAATTATGATAATTTTTATATCATTAAATGTTTAGATTTAAGAAGGCAATTTATTTTGAAAGAAGATTATTTTACCAATGAAGATGATGCTATATTAGATTTAAAAATAGGACTTTTATTTTTTGCTACATTTAAAATTGTTATTCGTGATATAATAAACTTCATTAGACTTTATAAAAAGAAGAAAAATAATGCTTGAAAGGAGAAATTATATGAATGATAAATATAAGAAATATATAATAAAAATTGTAAATGAACGTGATTATGAAAAAGGAAAAAGATTTAGTAAAAAGAACATTCTTACTGATTTTTATGATAGAGTGACTAATAAGTATACATATCTAGTTAGAAGTGAAGAAACATCTAAAACGTATTTAACTAGAATTTTTATGAATAATTTAAAGATGGTTGATTATGCAGAATGCACTTGTCCCCAATATGAAAATACTGGATCCTGTAAACATATTGCAGCATGTCTAATAAGAGATGAAACAGAACTATTTAAATACAGTGATATTTCCATAGAAGACTATAAATTAAAAAGAAATAAACTTTTTTTGGAAGATGCATTTTCAATATATGATAATAATGCATTTAACGGCTTAAAGAAAAAAGTTAACATGATAGTAGAGTATAGCTTTTATAAAAGCTATGGAAGATATGTTATAGAATTTAAAGCTAAAGTTGGAACTGATAAATTTTATAGTATTTCTAGTAAGATTAATTCATTTTATAGAAGTGTTATGACAGATGAAGCATATACTCTTTCTAAAAATTTTACGTATAATCCAAGTACAATGTTCTTTGACTCAAAAGAATTATCTCTTTTAAAACTTTTATATGATGCAAGAAGCTACGGAACATTTAAATTTAATGATGATTCTTTAAAAAATCTATTTAGTAACTATGATGAGTATATTTATACAAATAGGGGAAACAAGCTTGAAATAATTGATTCATTTCCAGTAAGATCAAAACTTGTTAAAGAAAACGAAAAATATAAACTTGAGTTTTCTTTTGATGAACCATTCTTTACAATAACAGATGATTATGAATATGTTGGAGTATTTGATAAAGTATATCATATAAAGAATCGTGAAAGAAAACTTTTAAAACTTCTTATTGAAGATGAGTTTGAAGACATTGAATTTAGGGAAGAAGATTTACCTCTTTTTGAAAAAGGAATATTAAGAGGCATCAAAAATAATATTGAAATTAGTGATGATATTAATCTTGTTATTAGTAATAAACCTTCTGTTAAATTTTACTTTGATTTAAATGATGATGATAAAGAATATGATATTGTCTGCACTCCTAAATTCTGTTATGGAGACGAAGAAATTAGTTACTTTTATCCTAATATTAAAACACCAAATAATGTTTTAAGAGATGCTGATTTTGAAAATGGGTGCTGTCTTATTCTTTCAAATTATGGCTTTAAAAAGAAAAAAGATGCTTTTTATCTAGATGATATCGATGAAATTGCAAGCTTTAAAGAAAATGGTATTATAGAGATATCTGAAGAGTATCCAGTATTTACAAGTGAAAAGGTAAATAATCTTAATATTATTAAAAAGCCTAGGGTAGAGGCAATGTTCAGTATTGGAAGAGATGAAATTCTATCTTATAATTTTAAACTTGATGGAGTAGATAACAGCGACATCGACTCACTTTTGGACTCTTTAAAGAAAAAGAAAAAATACTTTAGACTAAAAAATGGTAATCTAATAGATTTAGAGGATTCATCATTAAGAGAACTTTCTGACCTTTCATCAGATTTAGATGCTGATAGTGATAATGGAGTTATTCCAAAATATAGAGCATTGTATTTAGATTCTTTAAAAAATAGTAAATATCATATTATTAATACCAATGGTGCTTTTGATAAATTTATTGAAAACTTTAAACAGTATAAGAATGCAAATGTTACATTTAATAGTTCTGAAAAATTTTTAAGAGATTATCAGGAAGACGGTGTTAAATGGTTATATACCATTTATAAATGCTCATTTGGAGGCATACTAGCAGATGAAATGGGACTTGGTAAATCATTGCAAACTCTAATATTTTTTAGAAAAGTTTTAGAAGAAAACAAAGATGCAAGATTTTTGATAGTCGCTCCATCATCTCTTATTTACAACTGGGAAAATGAAGTTAAAAAGTGGACTCCTGAAATTACATATGAAGTATTATCAGGTAATCCATCTCTTCGACATAAAAAAATAAAAAGTAGCAAGAAAAAAATCTTTATAACAAGCTATGCAACACTAAGGGAAGATATTGATTTTTATGATGATATATCATTTACTTGTGCTGTAATAGATGAGGCACAAAATATAAAAAATGCCAAAGCAGGTATTACAAAAGCAGTTAAAAGGATTAATGCATCAGTTAAATTTGCACTTACTGGTACTCCAATTGAAAATAGTATTGTTGAACTTTGGTCTATATTTGACTTTATAATGCCAGGCTTTTTATCTAGTATGAAAAAGTTCCAAGAAAAGTATCACTTTAGTGATTTTGATTCTAATGCAAATGATGTAATATCTCATCTTAAAAGACAGGTTAAACCTTTTATTTTAAGGAGACGCAAAGAAGATGTTACTAAAGAACTTCCGCCTAAAATTACAAACAATATTTATGTTGATTTAAGCAAAAAAGAAAAAGAAGTCTATGCAGCAGTTGTTGCAAAAACAAAAAAAGAAATGGATGATTTAATTAAAGATGGCGGTTTTAACAAAAGCAAGATGGTTATTTTATCACTCCTTACAAGATTAAGACAACTATGTATTGACCCACATATTTTATTTGAAAATTATGATGGAACATCTTCTAAAATTGATTCTTTGATAGATCTTATAAAAGAACTAACTTTAAATGGTCATAAGATACTTTTATTCACTAGTTTTAAAACTGCTCTTGATATTGTAAAGAAAAGATTAGATAGAGAAAGTATTTCAAGTTATACAATTGCAGGAGATGTACCAAGCAAGAAAAGACAGGAACTTGTTGACTCATTTAATAAAGATAATACAAGTGTTTTCTTAATAATGCTTAAAGCAGGGGGCACTGGTCTTAACCTTACTGCAGCAGATGTTGTTATTCATCTTGATCCATGGTGGAATCCTCAAGCAGAAGAGCAAGCAACAGATAGAACACATAGAATTGGGCAAACTAAAACAGTTGAAGTTATAAAGCTTATCTGCAAGGGAACTATTGAAGAAAAGATTATTAAGCTTCAAGAAAAGAAGAAAAAATTAAGTGATGCTATTTTAGAAGAAGGTATGAACGATAGCAAAATCATTAATAATCTAACTGAAAAAGATATTAAAGATTTAATTTCATATACAAATAAAGATTAGTAAAGTTACATATTTATATGTAATTTTTTTCTTTTTCTTTTATAAATATGTTATAATTTATCTATAAGGATGTGTTTTTATGGCAAAGAGAAAGAAAAGAAGAGAGACTAAAAAATTTACTCATGATGCAGAACTTTATGGTATACTTTTAATTCTTATTAGTATTTTAGGTATTGGAAAGTATGGACCAGTTGGAAGATGTATTGCATCCTTTTCACTCTTTTTAGTAGGATCACTATATCTTGTTTTACTTGTTGTTTTATTTGTTCTTGGCACTTATATGATTATAGCAAGGGATAAACCTGACTTTAAGAATACTAAATTGATTGGTGTATATCTTGCTGTTATTGGACTTTTAGTTTTAATGCATAAAGAATTTGTAGTAAAAAATGATGGGAAAAGCATGATGATTTTTAAAGAAACAATAAATGAACTTGTTGCAGGATTTGAATCCATTATGAATACTGGAAGTATAAGTGATGCATTCTCTGTTGGTGGAGGATTTATTGGTGGATGTTTTGCAATAATATTTGATTCTTTATTTTCTCTTTCTGGAATGGAAATTGTATCCTGGGTTTTAATAATTGTTGGAGTTATGCTATTTACTGGTATTTCAATTGCAAATATTGTAAATGATAAAGTAGATGAAATTAAAGAAAAAGATAAAGAAAGAAATATTAAGAAAAAAGAAGAAAAAGAGGAAAAACAAGAAGAAGATAAAAGAGAAAAAGAACATGAAAATGTAATTATAAGTGATGGTAATGCACAACAACCAGAAACTCCTAAAAAAGTTGTTAGCAACATAAATGAGCTTACAGAATCTGCAAATAAAAAGCCTAGTGAAGAAAAAGAACATGTATATCATGAAAATAATTTAGTATCGTATGTTCTTCCACCTCTTGATATTTTAAATAAGCCTAAAAAGAAAGGCAAAGGAACTGACAATGATGCAATAGAAAA
This sequence comes from uncultured Eubacteriales bacterium, assembly GCA_900320505.1. Classification (GTDB taxonomy): domain Bacteria; phylum Bacillota_I; class Bacilli_A; order RF39; family UBA660; genus UBA2730. The sequence continues at coordinate 10,208 of ONSL01000009.1, read as the reverse complement.
GAATATTGTTAATCTTGAAAATGTTTTAAAGGATTTTAATATTTCTGGACGTGTTGTTGAAGTTCATGTAGGACCTACTGTTTCACAGTATGAACTTGAAATTAAAAGTGGTACTAAGTTAAGTAGAATCTTAAATATTAATAGAGAAATTGCATTAAAACTTGCTAAAAAAGATGTAAGAATAGAAGCACCAATTCCAGGTAAGACAACTGTTGGTATTGAGTTTGCAAATGATCATCCATCTCCTGTTAGCTTTTATGAAATTATGAATAGTAAGATTATGAGAGAAAATCCTGATCCCCTTCTTGCCCCACTTGGAAAGAGTATCATGGGAGACATCGGTGTATGTCAAATTAATAAGATGCCACATCTTTTAATTGCTGGTACTACCGGATCTGGTAAATCTGTCTGTGTTAATGGTATTATTTGTTCAATTCTTATGAGAGCTAGACCTGATGAAGTTAAACTTATGATGGTTGATCCAAAAGTTGTTGAACTTTCGGTTTATAATGGTATACCACACTTAATATGTCCAGTTGTAACAGATCCAAAAAAAGCAAATATCGCACTTCAAAAAATGGTTGGCGAGATGGAAAATCGTTACCAAATGTTTGGGGCAACTAAAACAAAAAATATTGAAAGTTATAATAGTTATATTGATTCTTGGAATAAAACTCATCCTGCTGATTTGAAAGAACGTCTTCCATACATTGTAATCATTATAGATGAACTTTCTGATTTAATGATGGTTGCAGCAAAAGAGGTTGAAGCATCAATACTTCGTATTACTCAAAAAGCACGTGCTGCTGGTATGCATTTAATAGTTGCAACACAGCGTCCTTCAACTGAAGTAATTACTGGGCTAATTAAAGCAAACATTCCATCACGTATAGCTTTTGCAGTAGGCTCTGGAGTCGATTCTAGAACTATTCTTGATCAGGTCGGTGCAGAAAAACTTTTAGGAAAAGGAGATATGCTCTTCCTTCCAATTGGAGCTAATAGTCCAACTCGTATACAAGGATCATTTATTACTGATGATGAGATTAAAAAAATCATTGATTTTGTATCAAATGAATCTGAAGCTAACTATAATGAAGACTTTATGAATCTTGATTCTAATAGTTCTTCATCAACGTCTGGTGAGACAGGTGTTTCAGATGATGATGTTGACTCTTTATATAACGAAGTTGTATCTTTCGTTGTAACATCTGGCAAAGCATCAGCATCCTTAATACAAAGAAAATTTAGTATTGGATATAATAGAGCAGCTAGAATTATGGATCAGTTAGAGGGACATGGTATAATAGGGCCACAAAATGGATCAAAACCACGTGAAATACTTGTTAAACTTGAAGATACTGAAAATGATAATTAGTAGGGGATGGTAATTTTTTGGAATCATTTTATGATATTACTAAAGACATATTAGAAAATAAAATATTTAAATTATTAAAAGATGAAGATCACCATGGTGACAATAGATATAATCACACTAAACGTGTTGCCATGGAAGTCTATAAATATACAAAAGAGAATAATATGGATTATGTAAGAGCAACAAGGGCTGCTCTTCTTCATGATTTCTTCTTTAGAGTACAGCTTGAAACTCCTCGTGGAAAAGGAGAGCTTTATGAACATCCAAAAGTCGCATGCAAAAATGCTAAAAAGATTTTCAAAATTGATTCTAAAACAGAAGAAATGATGATAAATCATATGTATCCAGTAACTAGGAAGAAGCCAAAAAGCCCTGAAGGAGTTGCAATTTCTCTAATAGATAAAAAAATTAGTATAATAGAATTTGTTAAATATAAAGTAAAAAAAGAAAATAATAAAATTAAATAAATTAGCACTTAAACTTGACAAGTGCTAATTTTTGCTATATAACATTAATTGGAGATGGTTAATTTATGTCAAAGAAAATGTTTAAGTCTGAAAGCAAGAAGCTTTTAAATTTAATGATTAATTCTATTTATACAAATAGAGATATATTTTTAAGAGAGCTTATCAGTAATGCAAGTGATGCACTTGATAAGATTTACCTAGAAAGTTTAACAAATAAAAATGTTAAAGTAGATAAGAGTAAACTTTCAATAAATGTTGCATATAATAAAGATGAACGTACAATTACAATAAGTGATAATGGATGTGGTATGACAGATAAAGAACTTGATGATAATTTAGGTACTATTGCAAAGTCTGGATCTGAAGCATTTAAGGAAAGCCTTGATAAGGGTTCTAAAAACGTAGATATTATTGGACAGTTTGGTGTAGGCTTCTATAGTGCATTTATGGTTGCTAAAGAAATAAAAGTTGATACTAAAAACTATAAGAGTGATAAATCATACTTATGGAAATCTTCTGGAATAGATGGATATACAGTTGATGAAAGTAATAAGAAAGATAATGGTACTGTAATTACTCTTTATCTAAAAGATGATACAGATGAAGTTAAATATAGTGATTATCTTGACGAAAATAAGCTAAAAGAACTTATTAAAAAATATAGTGATTATATAAGATATCCTATTATGATGGAAGTAACTCATCATGAGGAAGATCCTAAAAATAAAGGTAAGTATATTGATAAAAAAGTAGTAGAAACAATAAATACCATGGTTCCTCTTTGGAAAAAAGATAAAAAAGATGTAAAAGAAGAAGATTATAACAACTTTTACATGGATAGATTTAATGATTATGAAGAGCCACTTTATACTATTACATCAAATGTAGAAGGTGATGCAACATATCGCGCTCTTATGTTTGTTCCAAAGAAAGCTCCATTTGATTTCTATACAAAAGATTATGAAAAAGGACTTGCACTTTATTCAAGTGGTGTAATGATTATGGATAAATGCGACGAACTACTTCCTGATTATTTCTCATTTGTTAAAGGTGTTGTTGATTCAGAAGATGTTCCTCTAAATATTTCACGTGAGACTTTACAAAAATCATATAGTGTTAGAGTAATTGCTAAATCAATAGAAAGTAAGATAAGAAAAGAACTTTCTAATATGCTTAAGAATGATAGAGATAAGTATATTGAGTTCTTCAAAGTATTTGGTGCTAACTTAAAATATGGCGTTTATGATAAATTTGGTGCCAATAAAGATAAATTAAAAGATTTAATTATGTTCTATAGTTATAAGAAGAAAGGTCTTATTACTCTAAAAGAATATGTCTCTGATATGCCAAAAGATCAAGATTCAATCTATTATGCTTCTGGAGAAAATATAGATAAAATCGATAAGATGCCACAGCTAGATTCTGTTAAGGAAAAATATGATATTTTATACTTAACAGATTATGTTGATGAGTTCTGTCTTACAGCACTTCAAGAATATGAAGGCAAAAAATTTGTTAATGTTTTAAGTGATAATTTTGATCTTTCTTCAAAAGAAGAAAAAGAAAAGAACGAAAAAGCTAATAAAGATGCATCAAAGATGTTTGAAGATATGAAGAAAGTAATTCCTGGAGTTAGTGAAGTAAGATTCTCAAATAAATTAAAAGATCATCCAGTTGCTCTTTCAGTTAAAGGCGATATTTCAATTGAAATGGAAAAGGTATTTAAATCTATGGGAAATGGAATGCCAATAACTGCCCAAAAAGTATTAGAAATAAATGAAAATCATAAGATTGCAGATAAGTTAAAGAAACTTTATAAAGACGATAAAAATGAATTTGAAAAATATACAAAGATTTTGTATAGCGAAGCTGCTTTAATTTCTGGTGTTACAATTGATAATCCTACAGAAATAAGTGACTTAATTATAGATACACTTGCAAAATAATAAGATTTGTGATATAATTAGCAAGTCTTTAAAGAGGGGGTTAAATTTATGAAATATGAGGATATAAAAAAGCCACGTGAGTTACTTAAATACTTACAGGCTGCTGAAAAAGTAGGACTTGGTTATTGTAATAATACAATTGCTTATATGTGGTTAAAGGAACATAATTATAATCCTACTTTATATGTAGATAAAAGTGATGAGAATCATGACACATTTATAATATATAAACCACAAAATAAGGAAAAATATAGACTGTTTAATGCAGCACCTGGATATTTTTCAGAGGAGATCAATCCATTTACAACAAAAGAAGAAATAAAAAGATACTATCAGTGTGCAATAATGCAAAAAAAGCATAAATGGGTATCATCTGATGATATTGTTTTAAAAGAGATTACAAAAGAAAACTTTCCTATGGATGAGATGGTTACTTCACTTGATGTTCCAGAAAACTCTGAAGGAGAAATAAAATTAATACTTAAGCCTCAATTTAGAGAAACTGAATTATCAGTTGATGCTAATAAAATAAAAAATCTTGAGAAAGTTCCTAGAAAATAGGAGCTTTTTTATTGTATAATTTTTATTAAAATGCTATACTTTTACTAGGATAGTGATTATATGAATGTAAATTATCTAAAAGAAAATGGTGTTGATGTTGATAAAGCTTTAGAATTATTTGGAGATATTGACACTTACAATGATACGTTAAAGGAATTTATAAAAGAAGTGCCAGAAACACTTGATGAGTTAAGAAAGAGTAAGGAAATATCTGATATGCAAAATTATGCAATATATGCTCATTCTATTAAAAGCGATGCAAGATATTTTGGCTTTAATACTCTTGCTGATATGGCTCTATTAAATGAAAATGCTGGAAAAGAAAACAATATGTATTACGTTTCTGAAAATTTTAATGCCTTTGAAGATGAAATTATAAGGTGCCTTTCAATAGCATCAAAATATTTAGGAGTAGATAGCAGTGTGTCAAAAGAAGAGTTTGATGTAGGCAAGACAAATGATGTTATCTTGGTTGTAGATGATTCTAATGTAATAAAAAAGTTTATTGATAACATTTTTAACAAAAAATATAATGTCGTTATGGCATCAAATGGAGAAGAATGTATTAATATTATTAATAATCATGATTATAATATTAGAATGATGCTACTAGATTTAAATATGCCTGGAGTAAATGGACTGGAAGTTCTTGAATATTTTAAGAATAATAATTTATTTGACAAAATTCCAGTTACAGTAATTACTGGTGTTGGATCAGATGATGTCTTAAATAAAGCTAAAGAGTATCCTATTAGAAACTTCATTTTAAAGCCATTTAATGAAAAAGTAATTAAAGAGATAGTAGAAGGAGTTTAATATGAAAAATAAGAATAAAAAGAATATTTACTTAATTATATTGATTGTAATACTTGTAGTTGCATGCATTGTACTTAAAGTAGTACAAAATAGTAATAGTAAGAAGAACTCAAAAAAAGAAACAACTATTACAGATGATATATCATATAAAGGATTGTCAATTACAGATGTTAATCCATATAGTACAGATACACTAAATCACATAACTATGTACGTTAAAAATGACAGTAAAAATGACTTTAAAAGTGAAAAAGTTAGATTTGTTTTTTATAGTGATAAAGGAAAAAAAATGTATGATGAAGTTTCAGTACTTCCTGATATAAAGAAAGGTAAAATGGTTAGTATAGATTTAATAGTTGATAAGAAAACTCTTTCTGCAACAAGATTTGAAATCAAAGAGTGTAAGAAATAATTTGAAATAATTTTTTAAAAGTGATATAATATGCTAAATTTACCTGGGGGGGTATTTATATGGATTTTAAAAAGAAATGCTTATTAACAAGATATACTATGAATATGGAAGATTTAAACCATTATTATAGAATGTATAGAAAATATTTATATGATAATAACATTCCACTAAAATCAAGTGCAGCAAAGAAAAAAATATATTCATTAACAAGCTTATTATTAAAAATAGATAGAAAAATGGTTGGAAGAGAACTTAATATTTATGGAGATAAAAGAGGAGACTATAAAAATATAGATAGAGGAAAAATCTATGCAGCAAGTCATGTTGGAAGATATGATGCTGAAAGTTGTATGGAAGCTATCAATGAACAGGTATATGCAGTAATGGGAGATCCTGGAAAAACATATAGAACACTTATTGATTTTGATGGTTTCTTTCTAGAACATATGCTTGGAAGAGTTTGTACTGATACTGGCTATCAAGAATTAGATAATATGAAGAAACTAAAAAATGGAGAGAAAATTCCGGAAAAAGACTATGAACTTATTAAAGAAATAAAAGAAGATAGACATATATGCGAAGAAACATGCATAAAAAGGCTTGATGCTCATGACAACATTTTAATATATCCAGAAGGAGCATGGAATATAACTCCAAAACTTACACAACCACTTTTTACAGGTACTGCAAGAATGGCTATTAGAAGTAATGCGTTAATTGTACCAATTGGTGTTATAAGAGATGGAAAAAAATATTCTGTAAATATTGGAGAGCCAATGGATGTTAGTGGTGCATCTTTATCTGATGTACAAGATATAACAGATGAATTAAAAGAAAAAATTAACACTCTAAAGGGTGAAATGATATTTGACATTAGGAATAGAATTGAAGAAAGAATAATAATGGGAACTCCAGAAGAAAATTTAAGGGCATTTATTGATGATATTATGAGTGAAACTACTAATGATTATACAGAAGATGTTATTGAAGGATCTAGATTTTTTGACAGGAATGCTCCAGAGAATGTTTACAAAACTTTAGAAAAAGTTAAAAACAAGACTTTATATTAAGTCTTGTTTTTGTTATAATTAAATTTAGGATAGGAGTTGGGGTTATGAATGGTATTTGGCTTCCAGGAGCAGCTTTTATAATCGCTATTTTTTTGGATATTTTATATTTTTCAAAAAGAAATGTTGTTAATGAAGAAACAAAAATTTATTCTAGATTAATTGTATTTAATACATTATATTCATTTTTAGGTATACTTGGGTATGTTTATGCAATGAAAGTTGGTAATTTATATATAACCGGTGTTATGCAATCATTTTATTTAGTAATGATGGATATCATGATTTTTTATATGTTAATTTATTCTCTTGAATTGGTTGAACTTGATGAGAAAATTTTAAAAAAATTAAAACTTATATTTTTGATTTTTACATTGATTGTTGTATTCTTTATATTTCTTCTTCCAATGGATACAATTATAAAAGGAGAGACAATTGATGTTGGAGGACCAGCTTATTATGCTGCAATGGTTGAAGTGGTTGTATATGTTCCAATAATGCTTATTGCATGTATATGCTATGCATTTAAAGGTAACTTTAGACTAAAAAAATTAATTCCAAATATAGTATTGCTTATAATGTTTGTATTTGGATTGCTATTGAGAACATATTATCCAGAAATTATAACAGAAACATTTATATTTTCATTTTACTTTTTAGTTATGTATCATACTATTGAGAATCCTGATATTAAAATGATAAATGAACTTGAACTTGCTAAAAACACAGCAGAAAAAGCTAACCGTGCAAAAAGTGACTTTTTGTCATCTATGTCTCATGAAATTAGAACACCTTTAAATGCAATAGTAGGATTCTCTGAAGATATTAATGATAACCTTGAAGGAGCATCACCAGTTGTAAAGGAAGATGCTGGATATATTCTTGATGCATCAAAGACACTTCTTGAAATAGTTGGAAACATACTTGATATATCAAAGATTGAAACAAATAAGATGGAAGTAGTTGAAGCACCATACAATTTTAAAGAAGAAATTACAACACTTGCTAGAATTGATTCAACTAGACTTGGCGAAAAGTTAGTAAATTTCAAAGTAAATATGGCAGAAGATATTCCATATGAATTAATAGGTGATAAGGGAAAGGTTAAAGAGATTGTAAATAATTTACTTACCAATGCAATTAAATATACTGAAAAAGGTGAAATTACTCTTACTTGCAAATGTATAAATAAAGGAGATATTTCTAATTTATTAATCACAGTTTCTGATACAGGCCGTGGAATAAAGGCTGAAAACATAAATAGACTATTTACAAAATTTGACAGATTAGATGTAGAAAGAAATACAACAGTAGAAGGAACAGGACTTGGACTTGCTATTACAAAACAACTAGTAGAACTTATGGGTGGCAAAATAAATGTGCAAAGTGAATATGGTAAGGGATCTATTTTTATGGTTCATTTACCTCAAAAAATAAATACATTAGAAAGTCCAAATATTCAGTCTATAAAAAGAGAAGAAACATATAATTTTGGAAATAAAAATATATTAATAGTTGACGATAACAAACTAAATTTAAAAGTTGCAGAAAGAGCACTTGAAGAATTTCATTTTAATATAGACGAAGCATCTAATGGAAAAGATGCAATAGAAAAAGCAAAAAATAAACATTATGATTTAATATTAATGGATATCATGATGCCAGTAATGTCTGGAGAAACTACATTACAAGAATTAAAGAAAAATCCATCATTTAACACTCCAGTAATTGCACTAACAGCAGATGCAGTTGCAGGTGCTGACAAAATATATAAAGATAAAGGCTTTACAGATTATTTGTCAAAACCATTTAGTAAAGATGATATAAAGGAAAAACTAAAGGGCATCTTTAAAGAGAATGTAAAGCAAAGCGAAGTAATCGAGATAATTTGACATTTTATTTAAATTTTAATAATTATTTTTAAAAATGTATGTTATACTTATAATAGGTAAGGTAGGAAAAGTATGGATAGTAATGTTTTAATAAAAGAAAGATTAAAGAAAAATAAGATAAGAATTGTATTTACTCTTATACTTCTTTTTGCATTTGTAACTATTGGATACTTTTCTTATACAGACTATAATAATGACATGCTTGAATATAAAAAATATCAAAGTGTTTTAAAAAAATACAATAATTACTTTGATGATGGAGAAGCATCAAAAAATTTAACTAGTAAAGAGCTTAAAGAATTAAAAAGCAATATCAATAGTGTTAATTCGAAATATAGTAAATCAAAAAAGAAAATGAACAAGATTATTAATGACTATGAAAAATATGAAAAATTTAAAAATGAAATAAAAAGTATTTATAAGAATAAGGTTATGTCATCTTCTGTCACATCTCAAAAGATTGATAGTCTTGAAAGCAAATATTCATCTCTTTCAGGTAATTATAAAAAAGAAGTTGAAGACATAATAAGTAGTATGAAAAGACAAAGAAGAGACCTTGATAATATAGATGCATCTATTCTTAATATATATGCTGATAATACGAAGACGACATTCAAAGATTATTTAACAAAAGAGGAAGTAAACAATATAAGAACAAGTTTACTAAATATTAAACAAACTGATGTTGTACAAAAATATACTCAAGTTCTTGATAGTGCTGATGCATATATTGATTCACTTGCAAATGCTCAAAATGTTACTAATACAAATAATTTAGTTTCAATGAATAACAGTTGGAAAGTTATTAATGTTTCATATATAAGTTCTAATAAGAGTGGTATTTATAATGGCTCAATTCCAGCATCACTTCTTATGGCTTTACAATATAAAGGCTATAATACATCTAATACGTTAAAAGATATAAGTGATGCTATTCCTAAGAGTGTTAATCCAAATCAAGGCTTTAGTTATGATATATATGGACTTGACCCAACAAACGTTCCACACTACATATCACCATATCCTCTTGTTAAATTTGCAAAATCTTATTCTGGAAACCAAAATATAATTAATGGTACTGATAAGAGTTTAGATGTTTTAAATAATGAAGTCGTTAATGGTAATCCAGTTATAATATATCTAACAAGTGGTTTATCAACACCAAGAGAATGGGTAGAAGGAGCACCTAACAATATGAGTGCAATGCTTCTTACTGGATACAACGCAGAAACAGGTGAAGAGCTATTGACAGATCCTTGGATGAGAGATGACGGATCATATACATGGACCATTAGTAAAGCATCTCTTGAAAACTTATATAATGCTGTTGGAAAAAGGGCAGTTATAGTTAGATAAATATTAAAAATTGCATAAAAATGCAATTTTTTTATTTTTTTTAAGAAAAAGTGCAATTTTCTTAAATTTTTTTCGAATAATATAATAAGGAGGATTTTTGATATGACTTAATTATAACTAGAGAATAGAAAGTGGTTGAATAACAAAAGAGGAGGATTATATGAAAGAAAAGAAATTCTTAACAGCAAGAAATGATAGAGTATTTAAAAATATATTTTTAAATATAAAGAATAAAGATATATTATAAGCAGTACTATCTGAAGCATTAGGAGAAAAAATAGAAGTATTGCAAATAAGAAATAATGAATTAGTAGTT
>ONSL01000012.1 GCA_900320505.1 uncultured Eubacteriales bacterium | reverse complement strand
TTTTATAAAAATGAATATAAATATTATAATGTAAATATCAAAAGTTTCAACTTATCAAAACTAATCAATTTACTACTCAGTATTATACGTGATATAATATTCTTGTATGTATAGAGATACTGATATGGGGATATTTTGATGAAATGAGTGTTTTTTTGATTTTTTATGGAAATTAGTAATTTAAAACTTGTTAATTTTAGAAACTATAATAAGCTTAATATTAGTCTTAATAGTAATATGAATATTTTTATTGGTAATAATGCATCTGGTAAGACTAATATACTTGAATCTATAGTTTTGCTTGCTATTACTAAATCTCATAGGTTTGGAAATGAAGATAATTTAATTAAATTTGGAAAAGAGAAAGCTAAAATTACTTGTAAAGTTAAGGATAATAAGTTAATTAAAGAGCTTTCTATTGAGATTGATAAGAATAAGAAAAGTTTCTTTGTTAATAAAACTAGGATAAATAGGCTTTCTAATTATATTTCAAATTTAAATATTATTTCTTTTACTCCAGATGATTTATCAATTATTAAAAGTTCTCCTAATATCAGACGTAATACTTTAAACATACAATTAAGTCAATTATCAAAAAAATATTTGAATACACTAAATACTTATAATAGGATACTTAAGAATAGAAATGAATATTTAAAGATGCTTTTTACAAATAGTATAAGTGATAAGAGTTATTTTGATATTTTAACTGATAAGTTAATTGAAAATGCTATTATTATTTATAAGATTCGTAAGGAATATATCGATAAAATAAATGAAAATATTAATTCTATTTATAAAGAATTAACTGGTGATTATAAGAAGTTAAGTATTAATTATATTAATAATGCTAATATTAAAGATTTTAGTGATGAAGGTATTAGAGCTTCTCTTTCAAAGATTTTTAAATCTAATTATTATAGAGAACTTAATACTGGTATGACTCTTTATGGTCCTCATAGAGATGATTTTGAATTTTTAATTGATTCTAATAATCTTAAGATATTTGGTAGTGAGGGACAGCAGAGGATTGCTATTATTTCTTTTAAGTTAAGTGAGATTGATATTTTTAATGAAATTCTTGGTACTAGACCTGTTTTATTATTTGATGATGTATTTAGTGAACTTGATATTAAAAAAAGAAATAGACTTTTAAAGTTTATTAATCATGATATTCAAAGTATTGTTACAACTACTGATTTAAAAAATATTAATAAAAGGTATATTAAGGATTCTTATGTTTTTGATGTTGAAAATGGAATTGTTACAAGAAAGTAGGGATATATATGGATGAAAAAGTTGAAGGTAAATATGATTCTTCCTCTATTCAAGTTTTGGAAGGATTAGAGGCAGTTAGAAAAAGACCTGGTATGTATATAGGTTCAACTAGTGAGACTGGACTTCATCATTTAGTTTGGGAAATTGTTGATAATGCTATAGATGAATCTCTTGCTGGTTATTGTAAGCATATTGAGGTTACTATAAATAAAGGTAATACTATTACTGTTAAGGATGATGGTAGAGGTATACCTGTTGATATACATCCAAAAACTGGTAAAAGTACAGTAGAGACTGTTTATACTGTTTTACATGCTGGTGGTAAGTTTGGTGGAGGCGGATATAAAGTCTCTGGTGGTCTACATGGTGTTGGAGCTTCTGTTGTTAATGCTCTTTCTGAATGGCTTGAAGTTAGAGTTTATAGAAATGGTCATGTATATTTTCAAAGATATAAAGATGGAGGTCATCCAGAAGAGCCTTTAAAGATAATAGATGATTGTGATCCAGATAGAACTGGAACTACTGTTACTTTTAAACCTGATGCTTCTATTTTTACTGATACAACAGTATTTAATTATGAAACTTTAAGGGTTAGACTTCAGGAACTTGCATTTTTAAATAGAGGATTACGTATTACTTTATATGATGATAGGGAAGATGGTAAAAAGATTTCTTATTGTTATGATGGTGGTATTAGAGAATATGTTGAAATGCTTAATAAAACTAAAAATCCTATTCATCCTACTATTGTTGATATAAGAGGAGAAGAAGATGGTATTGGACTTGAGGTTGCTCTTCAATATAATGAATCTTATAATGCTTCTATTTATTCATTTGTTAATAATATTATTACTCCTGAAGGTGGAACTCATGAGGATGGTGTTAGAAGAGCACTTACAAGAATTCTTAATAAATATGCTGTTAAGTCTGGTTTATTAAAAGAAAAAGATAATTCTTTAACTGGTGATGATGTTAAAGAAGGACTTACAATGATTATTTCTTTAAAACATCCTAATCCACAATTTGAAGGACAAACAAAGACTAAACTCGGAAATAGTGAAGTAAGAGGTATTGCTGATAAGATATTTAGTACTCCTTTTGAAGAATTTTTAATGGAAAATCCTAGTGAAGCAAAGATTATTCTTGAAAAATGTATGACTGCTTCTCGTGCTAGAGTTGCTGCTAAACGTGCAAGAGAGCTTACAAGAAGAAAGGGAGACCTTGATGTTACTAATTTCTTTGGTAAACTTTCTGATTGTAAGAGTAAAGATCCAAAAGATTCTGAAATATTCTTAGTCGAGGGAGATTCAGCAGGTGGTTCTGCTATTAAAGGACGTGACTCTATGCACCAAGCTATTCTTCCTTTAAGAGGTAAGATTTTAAATGTTGAGAAGGCAAGACTTGATAGAGCTTTAAATAATGAAGAAATTAGAACTATTATTACTGCTTTTGGTACTGGTATTGGTGAAGAGTTTGATCTTTCTAAACTTCGTTATGACAAGATAATTATAATGACCGATGCCGATGTTGATGGTTCACACATTCGTGTTTTACTTCTTACATTATTTTATAGATTCTTTAGACCTATTGTTGAGGCTGGTCATGTATATGCTGCACAGCCACCACTTTTCTGTATCAAACATGGTCAAACAATTAAGTATGTTTTAAATGAAGATGAAAGAGATGAGTATATAGCATCACTTAATCCTAATACTAAATATGAGGTTACTCGTATGAAAGGATTAGGTGAAATGGATGCAGAAGAGCTTAATGAGACTACAATGGATATTAATAGAAGGGTTTTAAGACAAATAACTGTTGATGATACAATGGCTGCAGATGAGGTATTTTCTAAGCTTATGGGTGATGATGTTGAACCTCGTCGTGAGTTTATTGTTAATAATGCAGGATATGATTTAGATCTTGATGTTTAGGAGGGTTAAAGATGGATAATGATAAAAATAAAGATAAAGAAGAGTTAAATATTAGTGTTGGTGATGAAAAAGATAAGCTTGAAAAAAATAATATTGTTAAAGAAGTTAAAGATTCTTTTTTTGAATATTCAATGAGTGTTATCGTTTCCCGTGCTCTTCCTGATTTGAGAGATGGTTTAAAGCCCGTTCACAGAAGAATTTTATATTCTATGTATGAATCTGGTTATACTCCTGATAAGCCTCATAAAAAGAGTGCTAGAATTGTTGGAGATGTTATGGGAAAATATCATCCTCATGGTGATTCTTCTATTTATGAAGCGATGGTTAGAATGGCACAGGATTTTTCTTATCGTTATATGCTTGTTGATGGTCATGGAAATTTTGGTAATATTGAGGGTTATGGTGCTGCTGCCATGCGTTATACTGAGGCAAGACTTTCAAAGATTTCTCTTCAAATGCTTCGTGATATAAATAAAGATACAGTTAATTTCACTCCAAACTTTGATGAGACAGAAAAAGAGCCTGAAGTACTTCCTTCTAGAATACCTAATATTTTAGTTAATGGTACTATGGGTATTGCTGTTGGTATGGCTACTAATATTCCTCCTCACAATTTGGGTGAAGTATTAGATGGTTGTATTGCTTATATTGATAATCCTGATATTACTCTTGATGAGTTAATGAAATATGTTAAAGGTCCTGATTTTCCAACAGGAGCAATTATTCTTGGTAATAGTGGTATTCGTAAAGCTTATGAAACTGGACGTGGTACTATTACTATTAGGAGTCGTGCTCATATTGAAGAAGATAAAGGAAGACATTATATTATCGTTGATGAGGTTCCATATGGTGTTAATACACTAGAACTTAAAAATAAGGTTGCAGAACTTGTTCATAATAAGACTATTGATGGTATTTCTGATTATCATACTGATTTAAAGAATGGTGTTACTATTACTATTACTTTGAAGAAGGATGCTAATCCACAAGTTGTTTTAAATAACTTATATAAGCATACCGATTTTCAAATTAATTATGGAATTATATTCTTAATGCTTGATCAAGGTGTTCCAAAGACTCTTGGTTTAAAGGATATTATTTCTAAATATGTTGATTATCAAAAGGAAGTTATAATTCGTCGTACTAAATTCGATTTAAATAAAGATGAGAAACGTGCTCATATATTAGAAGGTTTAAAGATTGCCCTTGATCATATTGATGCTATTGTAAAGCTTATTAGATCTGCTAAAAGTGATCAAGAAGCTATTAGTAATATGATGAGTCAGTTTGGTTTATCTGAGGTTCAAGCTCAAGCTATTATGGAAATGAAGTTAAGACGTTTAACTGGTTTGGAACGTGATAAGATTGAAGGAGAACTTAATGATTTACTTAAAGAAATAGAAGAGTTAAAGGCAATTCTTGCAAGTGATGAAAAGATACTTGAAGTTGTTAAGAATGAAATGAAGGAAATTAAGGATAAGTTTGCTGATGAAAGACGTACTTCTATTGATATGACTGCTATTGATTATATTGAGGATGAATCTTTAATTCCTGTTGAGGATATTATGGTTTCTCTTACAAAAAAAGGTTATATTAAACGTATTAAGAGTGATACTTATAAGACTCAAAATAGAGGTGGAGTTGGAATTAAGGGTATGGCAACTACTGAAAATGATTATGTTGAAAAGCTTGTTAATTTAAAGACTCATGATTATGTATTATTCTTTAGTAATTTAGGTAGAGTTTATAGGATTAAAGGTTATGAAATTCCTGAATTTTCTAGACAATCTAAAGGTCTTCCAATTGTTAATTTACTTTCTCTTGAGAAGGATGAGTCAATTAATTCTATTCTTAATATAGATGAGAAGGAAGATAAGTATAAGTATATTGTATTTGTTACAAAGAATGGTCTTATTAAACGTACACCTATTGAAGAGTTTGATTCAATTAGAAAAGGTGGAAAGATTGCTATTAGTCTTAAAGAGGGCGATGAGCTTGTAAATGTTCTTAAGACTACTGGTAATGATCAGATTGTTATTTGTGGAAATAATGGTAGAATGGTTAGATTTGATGAGAATGAAGCTAGACCTATGGGTAGATCTGCGAGTGGTGTTAAAGGTATTGATTTAGGAGATGGATTTGCAATTGGTGCAGAAGTTGTCTCTGATAATGATATGCTCTTATTCGTTACAGAAAAGGGCTATGGAAAGCAAACAATTGTTAGTGAGTATAGATTAACACACAGAGGAAGTAAAGGTGTTAAAGCCCTAAATATGACTGATAAGAATGGTCATCTAGTTTCTATAAAGAAAGTTACTTCTGAAGATGATAAAGATTTAATGATTATGACTGATAGTGGAATTGTTATTAGACTTCCAATTAGTCAGATATCTATTTTAAAGAGAGCTACTCAAGGTGTTAGATTAATCAATTTAAAAGATAATCAAGTTGTTGCTTCTGTAAGTATTGTTGATCATGAAGAGGAAGATAATAATACTGAAGATAATGATAGTAATAATGAGTTAAGTAATGATGATGAATCTAATAGTGATTCTAGTGTTAATGAAGAAAGTACTAGTGAATAGTACTTTTCTTTTTGCCTATTATTCAAACTTTTGTTTGATATATATCTGTTTTTGTTTTTGTGGATAACTTTGTGTTTATTATTTTTTTTAGTTTTTATTTCCCATTCTTTTTTTATTATTTCCCAGTTTTATTCTTTTATTTCCCAATTTTTTATTAAATTTTAATTTTATATTATTTTTTATTTTATGCACATATTTTGTTGATAACTTTTTATAAGTTTTATTGGGAAATAAATTTTTATTTATTTTTCACAATAATTGTGGATTTTTTATGTTTTATTTTTAAATCTTATATTTATATTTATTTAGTTTATTAATATAATTTTAATATTTAAAAGTTATCCACAATGTTTCACGTGGAACATTAGGATATATTTTTAGTTAACTCAGTATTATTTTTTTATTGTATTAGTAGATTAATATCTATTTTAATGTTATTAATAGTTATTGTTAGTATTTTTGTATTATTTTTTTTATTCACAATTGATGTGTATTATTTTTACTGTTTATTTAAAAAAATATTTCCCGGGAAATAATTTAGAATTTATTTTTATATTATTAATATATCATTCATTATTAAATATGTATTTTTGTTTGTTTAATATTTGATATTTATACACAGTTATTGTTGATATTTTATATAAATAATATTTACTTTTTATTTTACTCACAAATTCTGTACTTTATTTATTATATTTATTGTTATAAATATTTTTTTTATTTAACTTATAAAAGTTATCCACAATGTTTCACGTGGAACATTAATTTTTATTATTTATTGTTTAAAAATATTTCCTGGGAAATAATTTAATTATTTTTTCATTAAAAATGTTTACTTTTTTTTCTTATTATGTTATTTTTTTAACGTGCAATAGATTTATTTGATCAACGGGTCAGAGTCGGAAGGCAGCAGCCCAATCTTATAAATTTATGTGCACTTTTTTTGTGGAAGGAAATAAATTATGAATGAAAAGTATATGAAAATCGCTATTGAAGAAGCTAAAAAGGCATTAGATTGTGGAGAAGTTCCTGTTGGATGCGTAATTGTTAAGGATAATCAAATTATTTCCCAATCACATAATCTAAAGGAGTCTTTAAAGTGCGTTACTAAGCATGCAGAGTTAGTTGCAATAGAAGATGCATCTAAAGTTCTTAATAATTGGAGGCTTATCAATTGTGATTTATATGTTACTTTAGAACCTTGTCCTATGTGTG
Organism: uncultured Eubacteriales bacterium; assembly: GCA_900320505.1. Taxonomy (GTDB): domain Bacteria; phylum Bacillota_I; class Bacilli_A; order RF39; family UBA660; genus UBA2730. Next base: position 20,689 of record ONSL01000012.1, on the reverse strand, counting down.
CTTCTGCTATTATGCAATCTCGTATTTCTAATGTTTATTGTGGGTTAACTTCATCTGATTCTATTTCGCATGATACTGTTTTATCTATATTTTCCAATACTTATAATAGTAAACCTGTTAATTTTAGTTGTGGATATTTTTCTTTTGAATGCAAAAAATTATTAGATTTGTTTTTTAAATTAAAGAGATCTAGTTAGGTCTTTTTTTTATATGTTTTTTTATTTTTAATGTCATTAATTTTATTATTTAGTGACATTTTTGTTGTTTTAAGTGAGTTTAGTTATTTTATGTTATTTGTTATTTATTCTATTATTCTGTTTATTTGTTTGTCTTTTTATTATATTTTTTTAATTATTACTTGTGGATAACTTTTTTGTTTGTTTTTGCTTAATCTATACTGATTTTTTTCTATTATTTTGTTATAATTCTAATTGGTGATGTTGTTATGTATCAGACGTTATATAGAAAATATAGACCTAAGAAGTTTAGTGATATAGCTGGACAAGATTCTATTGTTAAAATTTTGCAAAATTCTATTAAAAACAATCATATTTCACATGCTTATTTATTTATTGGTCCACGTGGAACTGGTAAGACTTCTACTGCTAAAATTTTTGCTAGGGCGGTCAATTGTACTAATTCTAAAGATGGTGATATTTGCGGTGAATGCGATGCTTGTAAGATTTCTTCTAATTCTTTAGATATTATTGAGATGGATGCTGCTTCTAATAGAAAGATTGATAATATTCGTGATTTAATTGATAAAACAACTATTGTGCCTTCTTCTTTAAGATATAAGGTATATATTATCGATGAGGTTCATATGCTTACAAATGAGGCTTTTAATGCTCTTTTAAAGACTATTGAGGAACCACCTGATTATGTTATTTTTATTCTTGCTACTACTGAACCTCAAAAGGTACCAGCAACTATTATTTCAAGATGTCAGTGTTTTAATTTTAATCGTATTTCTGAAAATAATATTGTTAAGAATTTACGTATGATTTCTGATTCAGAAGGTATTAAGGTTTCTGATGATGTCCTTAAGGAAATTGCAGTTATTTCTGATGGCGGTATGAGAGATTCTATTAGTTTGCTTGATAAGGTTAGTTCTTATTCTTCTTCTGAAATTACTCTAGATGAATTTTTATCTTTAAATGGTTTAGTTACTAATGATGATATTCAAAAGTTTCTAACTTCTATTTGTAATTCTAAGTTTGATGAAATTCTTAATATTATTGAATCTTGGAATGATAGGGGATCTAATATTATTCAGGTTATGATTCAAGTTCTTAATTATTTAAAAAATTCAATTGTTAACAGTTATATTTCTTCAAAAGAGTTTAATGATGTTTATTTGAAGATTGCTAATCTTATTAATAATAATTTATCTAATGCTAGACTTAGTTCAAATCCAAAGATTTTCTTTGAAATTTTATTCTTGAATTTTATGGATAGTATTGATTCTAAAAACGATAGTAATGAATCTGTTAAAGTTTTAAATGTTAAAAATGATTCAGATATTAAGAAAAAAAATTTGGAAAATAATATTTCCCAAAAAATTAGTGCTCCTAAATCCACTAAAACTGTGGAAAATGATTCTAAAAATATTTCCCGGGAAATAATTTCTGATAGTAAGGAGTCTTTTTCTTCAGAAAATAATTATTTAGATTCAAACATTAAAGATATAATGAATGTTCGTGTTAATAATGCTTTTTGTGAGGCTTCAAAGGATATAAAAAATAAATATATAGAGGATTTTAAAAAGCTTTATGATTATTCTACTAATTCTAAAATTGGTGGTTTATGTGGAACACTTTCTGATGGTAATATTGTTGTTGCAAGTCCATCCATTATTGTTATTAGTTTTGATTATGATGGTGTTGTTTGTGAAAATTATCAAAATATTTCAAAAATGGAATCTATTCTTAAGGATATTTTAAATTTAGATGTTAATATTGCTATTATTTCTAATTCGGATTGGATAAATTATAAGAATGATTTTATTAAGAATTATAAGAATAATGTTAAGTATAAAATTATTGATGAACCCAAACTTACGTTTGATACTAAAAAAGTTGAAAAAAAAGAAAATAATGATGGCAATTTAGATGGCTTTAGTGATATATTAGATATTGAAAATTGATTGGAGGGATAATTATGAATATGCAAGCGATGATGAAACAAGCACAAAAATTACAAAAAGATATGATGAATATCAAAAATGAAATAGATAATATGACTTTTGAAGGAGAAAATGGTTTAGTTAATGTTAAAGTCAATGGTAAAAAAGAGGTTTTAGAGGTTAATCTTAATTTAGATGATTTTGATCTAGATGATAAAGATATGCTTCAAGATATGATTGTAGTTGCTCTTAATAATGCTTTTAAAGAGGTTGATAAGACAACTGAACAAAAGATGTCTAAATTCGGTAATATTCCAGGATTATTTTAATTATGTATCCAAGTAGTATTAAAAATTTGATTGAATCTTTTAAATATTTGCCTGGTATTGGAGAAAAAACTGCTGAAAGAATGGCTTTCGCAGTTTTAAATCTTGATAAGGATCAGGTTGAATCATTTGCAAGCAATATGGTTGAAATGAAGAATAATATACATAAATGCAAGATTTGTAATAATCTTACTGAAGATGAGGTTTGCAATATTTGTTCAAATGAGTCTAGAAATAAGAAATCTTTAGTAGTTGTTGATGACCCAAAAACTGTGTTTGTTTTTGAAAATTTAGGTATTTATAAGGGACTATATCATGTTCTTGATGGTCTTATTTCTCCAATAGATGGTGTTAATCCTGAAGATGTTGGTATTTCTCAGTTGGTTGATAGGGTTAATAATGGTAATTTTGATGAGATTATTTTTGCTTTTAAACCAAGTATTGAAGGAGAAACAACAGCTCTTTATATCAAGAGAGTTTTAAGTGGTATGAATATTAAGTTTTCAAGACTTGCTAGTGGTGTTCCTATGGGTGCTGATATGGAATATGTTGATTCTCTTACTCTTGAAAGAGCCTTAAGTGATAGAAAAGAAATAGAATAATTTATTTTAGTTTTCATATTATTTTTTAGGTGATTATATGAATTATATTATTTCTATTTTGAAGAGAATTTTATTTAGTGGTTTTCTTCTTTATGGATATAATTTATTTGCTTATCAATTTAATATGATTATTCCTATTAATTTTATTAATTTGTTTGTTATTGCTTTATTTGGAGCACCTGGGCTTTTTGCTCTTGCCGTTTTAAAAATTTTTATTTAGTTTGGGAGGTTTTTATGGAAGAAAAAGAGTTTTTAGATTTTGTTAGTAATGAAACTATAGAAAATCGTGTTTCACATGCTTATTTAATTGAAACTAATGATATTGATGATCCTTCTTCTCTTATTAATTCTTTCATAAAACTTTTATTTCATAATGGTGATTCTTCTCATGATTCTAAAGTAGATTTGCTCATTGATAATAATGATTTACCAGATTTAAAGGTTATTTCTCCTGTAAAAAGTGGTAGTTCAGTTAATAGTAGTGCAATTATTGATGTTGATGTTATTCGTGATTTAATTAGTTCTTTTTCAAATACTTCTTTTAGTGAAAAGTATGAAGTTTATGTTATAAAAGATGCTGAAAAGTTAAATTTACCTGCTAGCAACACACTTCTTAAGTTTTTAGAGGAACCTAGTTCTAATGTTGTTGCTATTCTTGTATGCAAAAATAGGTATAATCTTTTAGATACTATTGTTTCTAGATGTCAGGTTTTTTCTTTAAAAAATTCTATGCCATTTAGTATTAGCGATGATGATTTTAATGTTTTAAAAAATATTTTTGGTAAGGATAAAGGATTTTTAGTTTATAATGATATTTTAAAAAGTTTGCCTGATAAGGCTTCTTTTAATAATCTTCTTATTAATAGTGAGAGGTATTTTTTTGATGTAATTCGTGGTAAAATAGATGTTGATGAGGATTTATCTTATTCTAGAGATGGTTTATATAAGATTATTGTTTTAATTGAGAAATATATAAAAAATAATTCTTATAATGTAGGTTATAAGCTTACACTTGATAATTTTTTGACTGAACTTGAAGAGGTGATTTAATGTTTTATAATGTTATTTTAGATGATTTATCTGAACATGTTTTTATGCATTCTAAAGTAAGACTTGAAGTTGGTTCTCATGTTATTTTGTCTTCAAAGAATTCACTTTTTTCTGGTACAGTTATTAAGTATATAAGAAAGTGTGATGCAGATTATTCTTTTGTTAGAATTTTAAATGATGAAGATAAAGATAAAATTAAAAAAAATAATGTTAATGCACAATCTGCTCTTTCTTATGCAAAACATGTAAAAGATGATTTAAAACTTGATATGTCTTTTGTAGATTCTTTTTATACTTTTGATAAGAAACAGCTTTATTTTTTATATACTTCTTCTGAAAGAGTTGATTTTAGAGAGCTTGCTAAACGTCTTGCTGATAAATATAGAACTCGTATTGAACTTCGACAGATTGGCGTTAGAGATAAAGCTAAAAGAGTTGGAGGTATTGGACCTTGCGGTTTATTCTTATGCTGCAATACTTTTCTTACTGATTTTATAAGTGTTTCTATTAATATGGCAAAGAATCAGAATTTAGCTTTAAATCCATCTAAAATAAATGGTGTTTGTGGTAGACTTTTATGTTGTTTAAATTATGAAAATGATAATTATACTGAACTTAAGAGTCATGCTCCTAAGGTTGGAGATAAAATGAAAACAAAGAAAGGTTTAGGCAAAGTTATTAGTGTTGACTTCTTTAAGAAGACTTGTAACGTTGAACTTCCTAATAAAACTGTTGTCTGTCAAAATTACGAATAATGAAGACTTTAAATGATATACTTGGTTTAGATTTAAAAATTTATCAGGATTCTCAATTTTTCTGTTTTTCTATCGATAGTGTTATTTTGGCTTCTTTATCTCATATAAATTTAAGATGTAAGAATATATGTGATTTAGGTACTGGAAATGGTGTTATACCACTTATTATTTCAAAGAGGTTTAATGGAAGTATTGTTGGTGTTGAATTACAAAAAGATCTTGCTCTTATGGCTACAGATAGTGTTAATATTAATAATATTTCTAATATATCTATTGTTAATTCTGATATGAGGGATTATGCTAAAAAAAATACTGATAAGTTTGATTTAGTTCTTTCTAATCCTCCTTATTTTAAATATGATTCTAATAGTACTTTAAATAAAGATGTTCATAAATCAATAGCAAGACATGAAATAGATAGTAGTTTAAATGATTTCTTTAAATGTGCTTCTTTAATTCTAAAAGAGGGAGGCCGTTTTGCAACTGTTAATAGATGTGATAATCTTATTTATGTTATAGATACATTAAGAAATAATAATTTAGAGCCAAAATATTTGAGATTTGTTTATGATAAAATAGGTATTCTTCCTAATTTATTTATAATTGAGTCTATTAAAGGTGGAAAAGCAGGTCTTATTGTAGACAAACCATTTATTATGCATAATAAGGATGGCTCCAACACAAAAGAGTACGACAAGTTAATTAGAGGTGATTTTGATGATGCAAAATAGTTATGATGATAGTCCAACACTATATCTTGTTCCAACTCCAATTGGAAATTTTTCTGATATGACTTTAAGAGCAATTGATATTTTAAAGAGTGTTAATTATATTTTGTGTGAAGATACTAGAACTAGTTCTATTCTTTTAAAGCATTTTGATATTAATAAACCTTTAATTAGTTGTCATGAGTTTAATGAAGATAAGATTAAAGAAAAAGTGTTAAATCTTTTAAGAGATGGAAACAATCTTGCCTTAATTACTGATCAAGGCAGTCCTGTTATAAATGATCCTGGATATGTTGTTTCAAAGTTTGTTATTCAAAATGGTTTTAATGTTGTTGGTCTTCCAGGTGCAACTGCTTTTGTTCCTGCCCTTATGATGTCTGGATTAAATCCAAATAGGTTTTTGTATTATGGTTTTTTAAATGTTCATCATAAGAAGAGAGTAGAAGAGCTTAACTTTCTTAAAAATCTTCCTTATACCATTATTTTTTATGAGGCACCCCATAGAGTTTTAGATATGCTTAAGGATTTATTTGATGTGTTTGGTGATAGAAATATATCTATTGCTAGAGAAATATCAAAGGTTCATGAAGAGGTTGTTAGAGACTCTTTATCAAATGTTCTTAACAATCTTCCAAATATTAAAGGTGAATATGTTATAATTGTTGATGGTAATTATGATACAGTTGATTTTAGTTCTTTATCTATTTATGATCATGTTAAGCTTTATTTAACTGATTTATCTGAAATGGATGCTATAAAGAAGGTTGCAAAAGAAAGAAATCTTCCAAAGTCAGTTGTTTATAAAGAATATATGGAAGTTAAGAAAGGATGATAGCATATGAAGTTAATAGTTGGTCTTGGTAATCCTGGAAAAGAGTACGATGGTACTCGTCATAATACTGGATTTTTTATGATTGATAATTATTTAAAATATAAGGGTATTAGTGGTACTTGGAGAGATAAGTTTTCTGGCTTATATCTTGATGCTAATATCAATGGTGAAAAAGTTATATTTTTAAAACCTCAAAAGTTTATGAACTTATCTGGTGAAGTTGTTCGTGATTTTGTTAATTTTTATAAGATTGATATTTCTGATATTTTAATTATTTCTGATGATTTAGATTTAAATGTTGGTAATTTTAAGCTTAAATGTAAGGGATCTAGTGGTGGACATAATGGTTTAAAAGATATTGAAAAGAATCTTGGTACTAATCATTTTAATAGAATAAAAGTTGGTATTGGAAGTATTAAGAATGGCTCTGGTCCTGATTATGTTCTTGGTAAGTTTAGTAGTGATGATTTAAATCTTTTAAAAGATGTTTCTGATACTATTAATTTAGCCCTTGATGATTATTTCAAACATAATTTTGATTATATATTAAGTAAGTATAATAGGAAGAATAAATAATGAATATATTTGATACAATTAAATTTAAAGATTATAAAAACATTGGTATGACTGGTCTTACTGATGGTTTTTTTGCTTTCTTTATTTCTAATTTAGCGAAAAGTAGTAAGAAAAATATTTTAATTGTTGCAAATTCCTTATATGAAGCTAATAAGATTTATTCTTTAAGTTCTTCATTTAATAATAATACTTATCTTTTTCCAATGGATGATTTTTTATCAAGTGAAGCGATGGCTATCAGTCCTGATCTTTTAAATACTAGGATGGAAACTTTGAAGTGTATTAATAATAGTTCTAATAATATTGTTGTTACTAATTTAATGGGATATTTAAGGTATTTACCTAATCCAAAAACCTATAATGATTTTATTTTAAAACTTGATACAAATACTACTATTAAGCCAAATGAGTTATATAACAAACTTTATAAGATGGGGTATAAACCTTCAACTTTAGTTACTAATACAGGTGAGGTTGGTTTAAGAGGTTTTGTTATTGATGTTTATCCTATTGATTTTGATAATCCTATAAGAATTGAGTTTTTTGGTGATGATATCGATGAGATTAAATATTTTGATTCTGAGACTCAAAAGTCTTCTAGTTCTTTAGATAATGCTACCATTTATCCTAATTTTGAGTTTTTAACTAATGAAGATGTGTCTGGTGATTCTTTTGGAAAACAGAAATATTTATATAAGTATGAAGATGTTAAAAATATTTATTCTTATTTAGATGATCCTATTGTTATTTATAAGGATTATTCTCAAATAGTTAATAGTTTTAAAGAGATTGAAAAAGAAAAGAATGACTATAATATTTCAAATGATAAAGATTATGATGGAAATTATATGTTTTCTTTAGATGATGTTTTTCATGATGCTATTTTTTATCTAGATATAGATAATATAAAGCCTAAGTATGTTTCTAAACTTATTGATTTTAAAAGTAAATCTGTTGATAAATTCTATGAAAAAGAGGATGCTATTAAGGGATTTCTTAATAAAGAGGTTAATGATAAGAAAACTACTGTTATTTGTTTAAAAGATTATCAGATTAATAATTTTAAAAAGAAGTTTAATTATAATTTTTATGAAACTGATTTTTCAAATATTCATCCTAATTCTTTAAATATTGTTGTTTCAGATTTTTCTTCTTGTTTTTATTATAATGATATTACTTTTGTTTCTTCTAATACTCTTTTTATTAATAATACTGTTACTCATAAATATAAGTCTAAATTTAGATATTCTTCTAAAATTAGTGATATTAATAAGTTAGAGATTGGAGATTATGTTGTTCATTCAGTTTATGGTATTGGTATTTATAATGGTATAAAGACATTAAATGTTGGTGGATCTTCTAAAGATTTTATAGAAGTTTTATATGCTGGTACTGATAAGCTTTATGTTCCTGCTCAAAAGATTGATAATTTATATAAGTATTCTGGTAAGGAAGGCTTTAAACCTACTATTAATAAGCTTAATTCCGATGATTTTAAGAAGACTAAAAGAAGGGTTTCTCAAAAAGTTAGAGATATGGCTGATTCTCTTTTAAAACTTTATGCAGAAAGGGAGAAGAAGAAAGGTTTTGCTTTTAGTCCTGATACTGATTTACAATTAGAGTTTGAAAAGGCTTTTCCTTATGAACTTACAAAGGATCAAAAGCTTGCTATTAAACAGGTCAAGGAAGATATGGAAAGCGATAAACCAATGGATAGACTTTTGTGTGGTGATGTTGGTTTTGGTAAGACAGAGGTTGCTTTTGTTGCTGCTTTCAAGGCTGTTTCCGATTCTAAACAAGTTTTCTTATTATGTCCTACTACTATTCTTTCTAATCAGCATTATAAGAATGCTCTTGAAAGGTTTAATTCTTTTCCTGTCAATATTAAGCTTCTTAATAGATTTACTAGTCCTAAAGAGACAAAAGAAATTTATGAGGGTATTCAAAATGGTACTGTTGATTTTGTAATTGGTACTCATAAACTTTTAAATAAAAATATTAAACCTAAGGATCTTGGTTTATTAATAATTGATGAAGAGCAGAGGTTTGGCGTTAAACAAAAAGAAGAAATTAAAAGTTATAAATCAAATGTTGATGTTTTAACGCTTTCTGCAACCCCTATTCCTAGAACACTTCAAATGTCTATGACTGGTATTAGGAGTTTATCTTTAATTGAAACTGCTCCTTCTGAAAGGTATCCTGTTCAAACTTATGTTATTGCAGAAAATGATGAGATTATTAAGGATGCCTTGATGAAAGAGCTTGCGCGCTCTGGACAGGCTTTTGTTCTTTTCAATAATACTGAAAAAATTGCTGATGAGGCTAATCTAATTAAGAATTTAGTTCCAAATGCTAGAGTTGTTTATGCTCATGGAAAGATGAACAAAGATATTTTAGAAAATAGAATGCTTGATTTTATTGATTATAAGTACGATATTTTAGTTTGTACAACTATTATTGAAACTGGTATAGATATTCCTAATGTTAATACTCTAATTATTCTTGATGCTGATAGGTTTGGGCTCTCACAACTTTATCAAATTCGTGGTAGAGTTGGTCGTTCTAATAAATTTGGTTATGCTTATCTTATGTATAATCCTCATAAAGAGCTTAATTCTGTTGCTATTAAACGTCTTAATGTTATAAAAGAGTTTACTGAACTTGGATCTGGTTTTTCTATTGCAACACGTGATCTTTCTATTCGTGGTGCTGGTGATATTTTAGGCGCTGAACAAGCTGGATTTATAAATAGTGTTGGTATTGATATGTATCTTGCTATGCTTAATGAAGAGGTTAATAGAAGACATGGTATTATAACAGAGTCACATGATGATATTAAGCCACCACTTTTAAATACAAATACTCATATTGATGATTCTTATGTCAAAGATCCTGATTTGAAGATTGAAATTCACAGATTAATTAATGAAGTTGATAGTAAGGAATCATTTGATAAAATTCTTTCAGAGCTTACTGATAGATTTGGAAAGCCTTCTTCTAGCATTATTGATTATATGTATGAAGAATGGTTTGAAAATATTAGCAAACCTTATATTGAAAGAGTACGTGAAACAAATAACTTTATAGAGATTACATTTAAGGAACATTCTTTAGATAATGTAAGTATGGATGAGCTTTTTACTCAAAGTTTTAATATTTGTCCTATGTTTAGATTTAAGAAGACGGATAGAAATATTGTTATCATTTTAGATACTGTTAAACTTGAGGATAATCATTTTGTTCTTCTTATAAAACTTATGGATTTAATAAAGAAACTCTCTTGACTTCAGATGTTTCTTAAGTTATTCTTTTATATAGTCGGTGTAGTGAGGTAATTATTATGAATGAACTTGAAAATTTAGAAAAACAACAATTAGATAACTATATTTTAGCGGTTAAGGATATTATTACAAATAATACTAATAATTTAGTTGATTCTGATATTTCTTCTCTTATTATGTCTCCTCCTCTTGAATCAATGGATATTATTAAAAATAAATTAATTGAACTTGGTAAGAAAAATGATTTAATTCTTAATATAAATAATTTAGATAATATTTTAAGTAATTATAGAGATAAACTTTTTAAACATCTTTCTTTTATAAAGAAATATAGATATGATGAGATTGTTAAAGATGTTGATGATTTTAAACCTGTTAAGAATTTAGATATTATTAAGATTACTAAGAAAAAATTAAATGAAGTAGATAAAAATATTGTTTCTAAGTCTAAAAAGATAATTAAAGATGATACTAGTAAGTATATTTGTTCTAATTATGATAGCTTTTATATTAATACTACAAATATTAGTAGCAAACTTTTAAAGAGTCTTAATTCTTTCTTTAATACTGAATATCCTAGAGATTTAATTGATGGTATTGAACTTAAACTTTTGGTTAAAGATACTACTTTAATTAATGGTGTTAAGGAACAAGGAGAAAGATATTTGTTTACTAAAACAAATTCTAGACTTAATGATTTAAATTAGAGCATTGTGCTCTTTTTCTTTACGAAATAGCAAAAATGTGATATATTATGCTACATATTTGTGGAGGGAAGAAATGAGTAATAAGCAAAATAAAATTAAAGAATTAAAAGAACTTAGAAATGAAATTGTGAATTATGGTTATGATTCTTCTAATGATTCTAATAAAAAAGAAGATATAGTTGAGTATTTTTTTAATAGTGTTTTAAAAAATGCTGATAAAACTGTAAATACTATTAAGAAAATGTAAATGAAAAATTAAGAGAGTATAATAGTTTGACTTTTTAATTTTTTTAAGATATTATACTTTCTGTAAATGTTTTGATGAAGAGGCATGTATATAATTCTTTTAGAGAGTCTGTGGTTGGTGTAAATAGATAGTTTATATATAATGTTATGGCTTCTGAACTTTTATACTGATATGTAAGTATAGACGTATAATAGGCGTTAACTATTTGAGTGTGTAATAAATTATTATGAAATAAAGTGGTACCGCGGTAATTCGTCTTTATGTTTGTAATAATTTTTTATTTTTTGGAGGTGTTTAATATGGAAAAATTTTATATTAGTAGTGCAATTGCTTATACAAGTGCTAAACCTCATATTGGTAATACTTATGAGATTGTTCTTGCTGATTCAATTGCTAGATTTAGAAGACTTATTGGTGATGATGTTTATTTTCAAACTGGTACTGATGAACATGGTATTAAGATTGAAGAGAAAGCGGAAGCTGCTGGGATAAGCCCAAAAGAATATGTTGATAATATTTCTGGAGAAATTAGAAAAATTTGGGATTTAATGAATGTTAGTTATGACAAGTTTGTTAGAACAACTGATAAGCATCATGAAGAAATAGTTCAGAAGATTTTTAAGAAGATGTATGATAAAGGAGATATTTATAAAGGTGAATATAAGGGACTTTATTGTACTCCATGTGAATCTTTTTGGACTCCTTCAGAACTTGTTGATGGTAAATGTCCTGATTGTGGACGTGAGGTTAAAGAGGTTTCAGAAGAAGCTTATTTCTTCCGTCTTTCTAAATATCAAGATAGATTAATTAAATATATTGATGAACATCCTGATTTTATACAACCAGAATCTAGAAAAAATGAAATGGTTAATAATTTCTTAAAACCTGGTTTAAAAGATTTATGTGTTTCTAGAACTAGTTTTGATTGGGGTATTCCTGTTACTTTTGATTCAAAGCATGTTGTTTATGTTTGGCTTGATGCTCTTACAAATTATATTACTAATATCGGATATGATCCTGATGGCTCTAGTGATGAATTTAAAAAGCTTTGGCCATGCGATTTACATTTAGTTGGTAAAGATATTGTTAGATTTCATTCTATTTACTGGCCTTGTTTTCTTTGGAGTCTAGACCTTCCACTTCCTAAAAAAATTTTTGGTCATCCTTGGCTTTTAATGAATAATGGAAAGATGAGCAAGAGCAAGGGTAATGTTTTATATGCAGATGATTTAACTCAAAAGTATGGTGTTGATGCTATTAGATATTATCTTTTACATGAGATTCCTTATGAAAGTGATGGTAATATTAGTGAAGATTTAATTGTTGAAAGAATAAATAGTGATCTTGCTAATATTTTAGGTAATCTTGTTCAAAGAACTATTTCTATGGGATTTAAGTATTTTGATGGTCATATTGAAAATAAGAATGTTTTAGATGATGATTCTAAAAATCTTATTAATTCTATTAATGGTTTATTTGATAAAGTAAAGTCTGATATGGATACTATTCATATTTCTGATAGTTTAACAGATATATTTGATCTTCTTCGTCTTTCAAATAAATATATTGATTTAGAGACACCTTGGGTTCTTGCAAAAGATGATAAGAATAAAGATAAACTTGAGACAGTTCTTTACAATTTGCTTGAATCTATTAGGGTTTCTGGTGTTTTACTTGAACCATTTATGCCTGATACTAGCAAGAAGATTTTAGATGAATTAAATATTTCTGATAAATCATTTAAGTTTAATGATTCTAATAGTTATTCTTTAAATGAAGCTAAGCCTTTGTTTATGAGAATTAACAATTAATTGTGTAAAGTTTATAAAAAAAATTAAGTTTTTGTTTAAGACTTAATTTTTTTGTGTTATTCTTACAGAGTGCTTAAAAAGGAGGAGAGCATGAAAAATACTATTTTAATTGGTAGTTTTTGTGTAGTTACTTTTATTTTAAGTTTTATTTATTTTAGTCTTTTTGATTTATTTTACGCTTTTTTAATAAGTTTTTATTTTTTTAGATTAAAATATCATAGAAATTAAATTGATTCTATGATATTTTATTTTTGGTGATTGTTATGTTTATAGATACACATTGTCATATTGAAAAACAATATTATGATGATATAGATAGTTTAATTAAAGATAATATTAATGCAGGATGTAGTAAGATGATTGTTTCTGGGTGTGATTTAAATGGTATAAATGAGACTATTAGTTTACTTCCTAAATATGATTCAGTATATGCTACTATTGGTTTTCATCCAGAAGAGGTTGATAATTTACCAGATAATTATATAGATTTTTTAGAGAATTTAATTAAGAATAATAAAAAAATTGTTGGTATTGGAGAGATTGGACTTGATTATCATTATTCAAAAGATGATAAGGATAAGCAGATAGAACTTTTTGAGTCTCAACTTAAGCTTGCAGAAAAACTTGCTATGCCTGTTTGCATTCATACTAGAGATGCAACAGAAGACACTATTAATTCTTTAAAGAAGTTTAATGTAAGAGGGGTTATTCACTGCTTTGGTGGTTCATATGAAACTGCCCAAATATATATTAAAATGGGATTTAAACTTGGAATTGGTGGAACCGTTACTTTTAAAAATAGTAAACTTCCAGATGTTCTTGCAAGACTTTCTCTAAACGATATTGTTTTAGAAACAGATAGTCCTTATCTTACACCTGTTCCATTTAGGGGAAAGACTAACAGTTCTAAGAATATTATTTATGTTATTGATAAGTTATGTAGTGTTTTTAATACTGATTCTGAAACTATTCAAAATATTACTAATAAAAATGTAAAAAGTGTTTATAATATTTAGTGTAAATAATTCAATTTAGTATTTACTTTTTAAAAATAGATGTTATATAATAGTTTTATAAAGATAGGAGGAGAAAGAAACACATGGAAGAAAAGAAAGAAAAAGATAATAATAGTTCTAAGCAAATATTGTTATCAGTTTTAGGAGTTGCTATTTTAATAGTTGCAGTTGTTGGAATTTCATTCGCTGTATTTAGTTATAATAAAGCTGGTGAAGTTAACAACACTATCAGTACTGGTACAATTACTATGAGTTACAATGAACCTCAAAATGGTATCAATATTGAAAATGCCGTTCCTATGACTGAAGCTCAAGGAAAGGTTCTTGCAGCAGATAATGAAAAGTTTGATTTTACTGTTGACTGTACAATAAAAGGTACTACAACTGTTAATTATGAGGTTGTTGCTGTAAAACAAACTGAAACAAGTACTATTGAAGATGCTAATATTAGATTATATCTAGAAGAAAGCGATGATGGTACTACTTATACTTCTGCTAAGGAGCCAACTGCTTATTCTAATACTTTAACATCTGCTGATGATTATGGAGCACCTGTTGGTTCTATGGTTCTTTATAATGGAGCATTTAGTGCTAATGCTGATACTAATCAAGGTGTTAAGCAAACTAAGTATTTCCGTTTAAGAATGTGGGTTGACTCAGCATATGTTGTTAGTGGAACATCTGGAACATATCAAGTTAAAGTTAACGTTTACGGAAAAGGAACTAATTAATAGTTTATGAAGATAGCGAAAGCTATCTTTTTTTATTTTGTAATTTAAATAGTGTAAAGCTGTTTTCTTTTTTTTAATTTTTCTTCTTTTTCTTTCATTTATGTAGTAATATATAGGTATATAGTAGAGAGGGGTGATAGTATTAACAGTAGTAGTGCGGGCATTTATGATAATAGCTATACAAAAAAATTGAAATTCTATAATTTTTTAGACAAGTTTTTAAAGTTTGTTGGTAATTTGTTTTTCATTTTTTTAGTTGCTCTTCTTGTTGTGATGCTCTTTTATTCTTTTTATACAAAACGTTATGGAAATAATGGAACTGCCCCTCTAATTAGTGCTTATGTTATTGTAAGTCCTAGTATGGTTCCTAGAGTTAATGTAAATGATGCTGTTGTTGCTGTTAGGCCAAGTGAAAAATCACTTAAAGAGAATAATATTATTACTTTTACTTCAAATGATGTTAGATATCCTGGTATTACCGTAACTCATAGAATTTTAAATATTGTAGATGGTGAATATCAAACTAAAGGTGACAATAATACTACCCCTGATGATTCACTTGTTCCTTTTGAAAGTATTATTGGTAAAGTTATTTTAGTTATTCCATGGCTTGGTTTTGTTAGAGCTTTTTTAACTAGACCTATTGGTTGGATTTTAGTAGTTGCTATTCCTTGTGCTTTTCTAATCATTTTCGATATTATTAAGCTTTCTATATCCCTTAAGGATACAAATAATGTTAAAGATTATAAGTTTAAAGATGTTGAGATTTTAGACTTTGATGATGATAGTAGCGATAACAATAGTAATAATGATAATTCTAAAGATGGAGATGATGAAATTGAAGAATTATAATAAAAATAATACAAAAGATAATAATAGCAAGGATAATAAAAGTTTTGTAATTATTTTGATTTTGGTTTTGGTCTTTACTGTATTTTTCTTTTCGTTTTGTTTCTTTCAAATGTTTGAAAGAAAAGATCCTTCTATAATAGAGGGGTATTCTGTTGATTTGTCTGATTCTGAGAATCAATATAAATTCAATGATATAAAGGGTGAGGATAGTAAATTAAATTATGGCTTTACTATAAATAATAAAAATGATAAGAATGCATCTTATAGTATCATTCTCAATGATTCTGATAGTACTATTCCTAGAAAGTATATTAAATATAAACTTACTTTAAATGGTATTACTATCAGCAGTGGTTCTCTTGCAAGTATTGATGGTGATGTTCTTGATAAGAGAACTTTAAAAGGTAATTCACAAAATTCATATAATTTTATGGTTTGGTCTGATTCAGATAATAGTGATATTAGTCAAAATGATTATTATTCATATTATTTACAGATTGTTCCAAATACAAAGTGAGGTTAGTTGGTATGAAAAAGTTTTTAGTGGAATATATCAGTATAATTGGTTATGTTGTAACTGGTCTTGTTTTCTCTCTTGCTATATTTGTTTTACTTATTAATTTTTATCATTATAAAGATGTAAATGAGGCTTATACAAAGGCTGGTAGTGCAGTTTCTCCTTATACTGCTAATAAGAGTAAGATTGATGAAATTAAGTCTAATTCAAATGTTTATGATCCTAATAATTTTAAGTCTAGTCCTAATAATTTAGCTTATATGAATATTAAATCTAAGTTAGATCAATGTGTTAATTCTTATGAGTCATCTAGTATTAATAAGATTTTTGATAAAAAGACTATTAGTGTTAAAGATGATTATGATCTTCTTACTAATTATCAGAATGATATTGTTAATAATTGTATTGTTTTAAATATTTATAGTATTGATTTACCTGGTACTAGCTACGACGCTATTAAACCTTTTGTTGATTCTAATAGCAAGATGATTATGAATGATACAGAGTATGTTAAGAAATCTATTCAAAATAATAGTAGTTATCAATTTAGTACAAATTATGCTAAAACAAATGTTTTTGATTTAACTCGTGATAGTTATACAAAGATTAGTTCTTCATATAATTCTTCTGTCGATTTAGTTTTAGAGGTTTCTAGATGGTTTAAGAATTATATTACTGGAGGTGCTCGTTAATGAAAAAGGTTTTTAATGTTTTCTTTAGTATTATTAAGTATCTTCTTCTTTTAGCGGCTTTTGCTCTTACTTTATATATAATTTTAAAGATGAATTTGAGATTAAAGAAACCTATCATTGATTCTATTAGTTTGTTTATTCCATATGGTGTATTACTTTTACTTTATATTTTAAATTTCTCACTTAATAAGAAATCTGTTAATGATAATTTGTTCTTTAATCTAACTTCTGTTCTTACTTTTCTTGCAAATATTATTGTTTGTTTAAGAGCAATGTTTGATTATAACATGGTATTTAATGGTATTCAAAAGATGGGTGTTGATTTCAATTATTTTAATGATTATCTATCTTTTAATAAGATTATGCTTTATGGTTTGATTATTGCTGATATTATATTTATGTTTATTCCTAATAATATTGATGATAATAAAAATAATAATAATATAAATAATAATGATAATAATAAAATTAATAATAATACTTCAAGTGTTGTTAGTTCAGAAGAAGGTAAAGTTGATATTGAGGTTCTTTAGAATCTCTTTTTTTTTACTTTAATTTAATTTTATGTTATATTTCTATTAATTAATTTTTTGGGGGCACTTTATGAATATAGGTATTGATATAGATGGTGTTTTAACAGATATTTCTAAATATCAGTTAGTAAGAGGTAAAGAGTATTTTGGTACTATTGTTAATAGAAGTGGATATGAGGTTAGAAATATTTTTGAGTGTAGTTTTCCTAAAGAGTGTTTGTTTTGGCTTCATAATCTAGATTATTATTCTTCTGTTAGAGATGGTGCATCAGATTTTAGTCATTTTTTACATAATAATGGTGATAATATTATTCTTGCTAGTGCTAGAAATCCTCTTCTTTGGGAATATACAAGATACTGGCTTAAAAAGAATGATATTTGTTATGATAAGCTTATTTATTCTTCTAATAAACTTAAGGTTAGTTCAAAATATGATATAGATATGTTTATAGAAGATTCTCCTAAGAATACAAAGTTATTAAGTAAGCATATTCCTGTTTTATGTATGAATGCTCCTTATAATGAGGATGTTTCTGGTAATAATATTTATAAGATAAATGACTTTGATGATGCTAAAAGATTGATATTAAAGAAGTATATTAATCATAGAACACCATACGATTATTATTATTTAAGTGATGGCATTAAAGATTCTATTAATAAAGAGATAAAGGCTTTAAAGAAATAAGCTTTTATTTCTTTTTATTTTATATTATAATTTTTTTGGTGATTGTATGGATAACTTTAAATTTAAGAAGAAATTTGGTCAAAATTTTATTAAAGATAAGAATATTGTAAGTAATATGTGCAAACTTTCTGGCATTAGTGATGATTCTTTAATTATTGAAGTTGGACCTGGTAAAGGTATTTTAACTTCTGAACTTGCAAAGTATGGAAATGTTTTATCATATGAGATTGATACTTCTTTAAAAGATTATTTAGATGATAAGTTTAAGTCTTATGAAAACGTTAATATTATTTATGATGATTTTATGAATAGAGATATTGAGTCTGATATTAAAGGTTATAATTATAAAAATATTTATTTTGTTAGCAACGTACCATATTATATTACTACACCTATACTTATGAAGGTTATTAATAGCAATATTATGATAAGTAAAATTGTTATTATGGTACAAAAAGAGGTTGCAGAACGTTTTACAAGCAAGCCTGGTTCTAGACATTATTCATCTATTTCTGTTTATCTTAATTATTTATATAATAGTAAGATTATTATGAATGTTAGTAGAAATTCTTTTTATCCTGTACCTAATGTTGATAGTGCGGTTATTTTGTTTACTCGAAAAGAAAAACCTTTATATGTTAATGATTATGCTTTTTTTGAAAAGTTAGTTAGAGATAGTTTTCAGTTTAAAAGAAAAACTTTAAGAAATAATTTAAAGGGTTATGATTTAGATAAGATAAGTGAAGTTTTAAAAAAATATGGTTTTGATTTAAGCGTAAGGGCTGAAGAACTTTCAGTAGATATATTTGTTTCTATTTCAAATGCTTTATGTAAATAGAAATAGTTTTTGTGCTATTTAATTGTTTTATTTATTTTTAATGATGATATTATTTTAGATTTTTCATTTAATCATGATTTTGTAAGGGTATCATATACTTCTAAATATGAAGGTTATGTTTTTACTAATTATGATGATTATATAAATAATGTTCGTGGTGCTAAACTTAATAGAAATGATTTTAAGAAGCATAATTATGTAGTTGTTAAACCAGATTTTATGGGTGGTGATAGTGAACATGCTCCTTCAAGTTATTCGGTAAAAAATAATGGTCATACTAATATTATTACTGTTAAGACAAAATTTATTGCTAGTTGTGGCTACTGTGTTTTACAATCTGTTCCATATCTTTTAAAAGTTGATAAGAGCATTAAAAGTGCTAGATTTAAAGTTAAAGATACTTGGATTAAACGATAGAGAATCTCAAGAATTTATTATTTACTGGCTTCCTAAACTTTCTAAAAATAAATATAATTTAATTAGATTTGCAAGTTTAGATGAGATAAATAAGATGATGCCTTTAGAAATAGATCCAAAACCTGATAGTTTAATTAGGGTATTAATGGAGTATAAACCTATTAATAAAAATATCAATATTAAAGAAGGATTTACTGCAGTTGAATGGGGTGGAACTTTAGTAAAATAGAATTTATGTTCTATTTTCTTTTTTTTTACATAATATTAACTGGGTGGTTTAATGTTTCAAGTAGGAGATTTAGTTACTAGAAATTCTCATAATAATGATCTTTTATTTAAGATAGTTAATATTAGTGGTGATACTTGTTATTTATCTGGAGTTGATGTTAGACTTTACGCTGATAGTTTATTAAGTGATTTAGTTAAAAGTGATGTTAGTCAAAATACTTTATTTGATGATGCTATTGCAAATAAACTTGAAAGAGAATTAAATTTAGACAGAGCCAGTTATTTTTATTTGCCTGGTAAGATTCTTCATTTAGATAGTGATAGTGATTATATTAAAAGATCTAAAAAGTTTTATAAGAGTATGAATGTAGAAGCATATACTTTTCTTTTAAAAGAAAGTGAGATGGAGGCTAATATTTATTCTCTTCTTTCTAAATATAAACCTGATATATTAGTTATTACTGGGCATGATGCTTTGTTAAAAGATAAATCTTATGAAAATAGTTCTTATTTTATTAAAACTGTTCTTAAAGCTAGAGAGTATGAGAAGAGTCATGATAAGCTTATTATAATTGCTGGTGCTTGTCAGTCTGATTATGAGGATTTAATTAAGGCAGGAGCTAATTTTGCATCTAGTCCTAAAAGGGTTAATATACATGCTCTTGATCCTGCAATTATTGCAAGCAGTGTTAGTTTAAGTGAAAAGAATAAGGATATTAATTTGATAGAGCTTTTAGGTAAGACTAAGTATGGGTCAGATGGTATGGGCGGTATTATAACGAGTGGTACTATGTATGTGGGGTTTCCTAGATGAATATAGATGTTATTAAAAAAAGAGTTTATAGTCATTTAGGTGAAAAGCATTATTTTAGAGCTATTGGCACTAGAGGACAAGATACCATTATTCATGGATATATTTCTAAATGTTATCCTGCTATATTTACTATAAATGATGATAACAATAATATTTTTGCTTTTAGTTATAATGATGCTTTAATATCTAGTATTAAAATAATTGATGTAAATAATAAAAAATAGTGCTAATTTTTAGAGTAAAGTTCGTTTTTCTACGAACTTTTTTATTTTTCAGTTTTATTAACGTTTTTATGTATTGAACCGGAAATAAGGTTGAAAAAT
>ONSL01000052.1 GCA_900320505.1 uncultured Eubacteriales bacterium | reverse complement strand
ACATAATTTCAAAATTTTAAAAAAATAGAAATTTCGTGTCTTTTCAGTATGCATTAATATAACACAAAAATTTATTGTTGACAAATCTTAGAATGTCATCAAATTTAAGATATGTGTTAAAAAATAATTTAAAAGAGGTTTTAGAACGTCATAATGACGATTTAGTAGATGGTATTATTGATTCTTTGTCATCTGATAATAAACTGGCTAAATACGTCTCTATGATGTCTAAAATTGATTCTATTAATAGAGATACTATATTAGATGTTATTAAAAAACTCTTGAAACTTATGATAAAAATTATAAATATTCTTCTATTAGAAGAATTGAATATAATATTTCAAAGTCTAATGTTCCTAGAACTATTACAACAATATTTGGAGATTTAACATTCTATAGAACGTATTATCAGTGTAAGTTAGATAACAGTTATCACTTTTTAATTGATGAAGCTCTTGGCCTTGAAAAATATGACAGATTTGATCCTGTTGTTAAAGGTATATCAATTGATAATTATGTTAATACTTGTCAGAAGAAATCTGCAGAATTAACTTCAAAAATTATATCACCTATTAGTGCATTTATTGATAATAACCTTATAAACAATATTTCAAGACAATCTATTAATAATTGGTTAAAAGATTGGTGTTTACCTAAATATGTTTATCCTACTATGGATACTCCTAATACTGTATATATTATGGCAGATGAGAAGTTTATTGGTTCTCAAGATACTACTAATGATATTATGGTTAAAACTTTTGTCACATTTGAAGGTGTTAAGAAAATTTCTAAAGGTAGAAGAGTATTAGTAAATAGACATGTGTTTAGTATTAATTCTAAACATGCTTGGAGAGATTTTATTGGTGAATTTTATTCTATCTATGACTCTAGTAAACTTAAAAATATTTATGTTCTCTCTGATGGTGGTGGTTGGATTAAGGCTGGTATCCCTGAACTTAAAATGAACTCTAATCAAAATATTGAAAGACTTCTTTGTGAATTTCATTTTAGACAATCTATTAATAGGATGACATCAGATAAGGAACTTAGAAAAAAATTACTTTCTAGTTTTAAAAATAATTCTAAAAAAAATTTCATTAATTGTTGTAATAATATTAAAATATCAGACCCTAGTAGATCTGATGCTATTGATAAAAATCTTAATTATATTCTTAACAATTATAATGCTATTAAAGATATGATTGATTTTAAAATTGGGTCTTCTATGGAATCTCACATTTCTCACTGCATAGCAAACTTCTTTGCATCTCGCCCTAAAGGATTTTCTAGCGTTAATATTAATAAATATTTAAAAATTAATAACTATTTCAATAATGGTTTAAATATTTTTAATATTTATATTAATAGTTACAGCAATACCGAAGAAGTCAAAATTAACGATAATGATTTAAACTTCAATTTATTCTCTTCCTATTCCAGCAACCTTGATATAAATAACATTAATTTAGATGGATTTCAAAAATATAAAATTAATAGTTTATTAAAAAATAGCCCTATCTTTTGATAGAACTATTATATATGCAATAGTGGGTAGTTTCAGCAAATTATCCGAAACTATTTGACACTAACTCTCACTTAATTCATACTATACATGACATATTATAACATATATAACATAAATTTACATAAATTAAAAAAGCGAGAGTATGTAATATAACATATTCTCGCTTTTACTATCTACACATATCATAATCATCTTTATTCCTAACTTGTTCTTTATAATAATCTGGTATATTTGCATATTCAAATAACTCATCTTGTTTAGTAGTAGCTACTGAAATATCTTTAACATCTTTTTTATCAAAGTCATCATTATCGTAATACTCTTTTATTTCATATGTAGCGACTTCTTTTATATCTTCATCACCTAGTTGTAATACTTTTCTGAAAAACTTCTTGATAGCCATTAAAATAGCTTCTATGTAGTTCTTTAAACTTCTGTTTTCATTTTTCAATTTATCATTCTCATTTTCTAATCTATTTACTTCATTTTTATATTTTTGATTTTCTTTTTCTAATGTTCTATAACTTGTTGTATAACTATCTACTTCATTAAATACATGTTCTAGTTTAGGTTGCAATTCCTTTATCTTTTTTGTTTCTTCAATAACATTATTCATAGATTCAAATGTATCTTTTTTAACTTTAACAAAATTTTTATCAATAATAAGTGTTTGTTTAGTTGTTTTCATTTTTTCTTCAAAGTCATTCATAGCTTTATCAAGTCTATTATTTCTAACATTTAATTCATGATTTACTTTTTTAGTTATTTTTTTATATTCTTTTATTTTGATATGTTTATTATCACTACCTTTAATTCCTCTTTCTAGATCATATCCTTTATCAGTTAATCTCTTATGATATTTATCTTGTAGTTCTGATAAATGTAGCTTATCTTTTATATATTGCTTCTTTGATATAGTATATCTTTCTGTATTACTTCTTTTATCTAATTTTTTGACAAGTGGAACTACTACACAGTGAATATGTGGTGTTTTCTCATCCATGTGAACTGTTGCATGAAGTATTTGTTCTTTTTTATAACCTAAATCATTATAAACAAATTCCATACAAGTATCAGCCCAATCTTTTATTTGTTCTCTAGACATATCTTTAAAGAAATTATGTGAAGCAGTCATAACTAATTCATCAGCTACAACATTTTTAGAACTATTTAACATTTCATGATATCTTTTCTTTCTATCAGCTCGTTCAGTTTTCATTCTCTCATCATGTTCTTTTTTATATTCTTTAGTTAATTCATCAAAACCTTTAACATACTTAACATTTAAAGGAACAAGTTCTATATTGTTTTTAGTTAATTCTAATTTAATATTAGGGTTTGATTGATAAGCTTTCTTTTCTCTTTTATTATGTGATCCTATTTGTGCTAAATCAGGTATAGTCATAATAGGTTCAACTCTTAATATTGCATAATTTAAATTCATAATATCGTTTCTCCTTTCTTTTTACACAATAAAAAAAGATATGTAATTAAACATACCTTTCATAATTTCAGTTGTTCGGAAATTCCGAACAGTTCATTTTTTTAATTAGTAAAATTATTTATCTAAATCTTCATTTTTCATATCTAATAAGAATTTATCAAAATCAGATTCAAATAGTTTATCTTGAATAACTCTATATTTTTCAAACTCTGATAGTGCAAAGCTTTCAGCAACTTTGTGTGAAACTTTGCCTGGATTATCTAATACTTCTCGTTGATTAAATTGTAAGAATACATCAAGTCTATTTTTCCAATCTTCCATAGTCATTGGAATATGTCTTTCTGCTTGATCTTCAGCATAATCCAAATACATTGTTACAATTCTCTCTAATGATTTAAGTTCATCTTTTGTTAAATAATTTTTAGCAATAACAACATCACTTGCCATTATTTTACCTTTAGGAGAGTTCTTCCAATTTGTTAAACCCATGTGTTCTTTTTCGTGATTTGCTCGTTCTACAATAACTTCAGCTGCAGTATTTCCATGAGTAGCATAGTGCATTTTGTTTTGAACCGTCTTAAAGAATTCTTGTGTTATTGGGGACTGTGAATTATAGTCTAAACTAGTAGAGTAAATATCAGTAATCTTTTGATAAAAGTTTCTTTCACTAATTCTTATTTCTCTAATTTCTTGTAATAATTCATCAAAATAATTTTCATCTAAAAATGCACCATTTTTAAGTCTTTCTTTATCTAGAACATAACCTTTAACAGAATATTGTTTTAAAATATTAATAGCCCATAATCTAAAATCAATTGCTCTTTGACTATTTACTTTAAATCCAACTGCAATGATAACATCTAAACTATAATATTTAGTGTTTCTTTTTACATTTCTTTGTCCTTCTTTTTGAACTAGTAAGAAATCCTTACTAGTTGCTTTTTCATCTAGTTCTTTACTATCATAAATATCTTTTAAATGCATAGTAATATTATTTCTAGTTGTTCCAAATAATTCAGCCATTAATTTTTGACTTAGCCATACAGATTCTTCATCAACTATTACTTCAATAGTTTTTTCTTTATTTTGTTTTGTGAATATTAAAAACTCTGCTGTTGAATTTCTAATTTGTAAATTTTTCATAAATATCCCTCCTGACTATAATTTTTGTTAAACTACTAAATAAATTATACTATATTTTTGAACATATATCTTCATATTTCTAGTTATTTTTTATTTTTCTTAATAAATTATCTTCATCATATCTATTTATATAATTTTTAAATCCATTTATAAATATATTCCAATTATTTGGAATCATATCATGTCCATTAAAACATTCTGAAAGTCCATTATAATATTCTAACTTTAATATCCATTTATAATTATCATAATCTTTATTGATGTATTCTTTATTCCAAAAGTTTATTTTAGAATTAGTTATACTATCTAGTATTTTTATTTTATCTTTATCAGTAATTATTTCTTGACTAACTAATTCATAATTCCTTTTAAATATAAATGTTGGTTTATCATCAAATATAAATTCATACTTATATCTTGCTTTACTTAGCATAAATACTAATGTTATTTTACTAATATCTACTGCATATAAGTTTCTACCCGAATTAAATGATTTATGACATTTATTACAATACTTATTATGATTATGATCTGTTATAAGAGTTCCATCATAGTTTAATCTTTTAGGTTTCCTTTTTCTTTCTGAATATTTTACTTCATCATTATTTTTTTTAATAAAAGTATTATTATCATTATATCTATAAAGATAAATAACACTTGTTGTATCCTTACTATTACAATAAGGACAAGTCATTTTTGCTCCCATATTTATTACACCTTTCCTGGAATCTTATAACCTTTGCTTATTTTCTCGCACCAAGGGTAATAGCGGAACTATCATGGGAGAACTTTTAGTTAGTAAAAAAGGACTTGGCTATTTAATCAACTATGGTACTAGTAATTTTAATATTACTCTCGTTATTACTTCTATCTTTATTCTTTGTATTTTATCTTATTTAATTTATATAGTTTTAGAATTTTGTCATAAAAAAATAATAAAGAGATAGTTAATCTCTTTATTTTGTTTTTACTTGTCTATCTTATCTTCTTCTTTTAAATTTTTTATTCTTTTTTTTACAAGAAGTACAATCTCCATTGGAGCTTCTACTTTAGGAAGAACTAATAGTGCATCTTGAAGTTTGGTTTTAAGCGATAGTTCATCGTTTATTTTTTGTTTTTCCTCTTCTATATCTATTTCCATATTATTTATTTCTACAAAATTTTTAATATAATTATCTATATCTTTTAATATATATTCTTTTAGTTCATATTCATCCATGTTTTCTATTCCATAATAGCCACCAACTAAATATTTAAATGTATCATAAAGTTCCATGTGCAAACACCTCACTTTTATTCTATCACATTACTTATATTTTATGCTACTATATTTGGAAGAGAAAAACTAATAACAAAAGAGTTATTAGTTTTATTTAATTTCTTTTATTACTATGTTTTTAATATATGTTGTTGTATTTGGAGTATTATTATAATTTATCAATAACAAGAATTTTATAAAATGTGTTGGTTCTCTAAATTTGTCTTGCTGATTATTTGTTCCATAGCCTGTTATTTTTGATGAGTAATTGGTAAAATTTGTAGGAAGTGTTCCTACTTGTACACTATAATTAAATGTGTTTCCTGAATTTCCCTGACTTAACCTTGTTCCCATTGAAATATTGCCTCCAGTCCATGCATTTCTTAATTTTATGATGTTATTTGTTTTATTTATCTTTGAATAATCATCATATAAATTATAATAATTATTTCCAATAGTATGTATATCATAATATTTATTTGTAATTGGATTTACTTTGTTCCAAAAAATTATTGATCTTTGATAATCAAGATTGGTATTTTGCCAGTTTGCAAGTGATGCAACATGAACCTCTGTGTCTCCATTTTTTAAATCTTGTGTCAGATAAGTATCAGTATTATTAATATACATAGTATTATTTGCATAAATACCTTCCCTCATCAGATCATATTCACTTATTCCTGCAAAATAGTAGGCAGATGTATTATTACTTTTTATATCAGCTGATATTTGGTATTTTTTATTTGGATCTATTGGTATATATTCTGAAGGCATTAAATCAAAATAATATGAATTAGTATAAAAATATCCATCTTTATAATTTAATTGTTCAAAATTAAAATTACTCTTATATGAGAGGTCTCCATTTGTTACTAAATTTTCATATCTTTTTGTACTACATGGATATTTGCTTGATTCAATGTAACCATCATTGTAATAATAACTATAACTGTTAGTTGTAGAATTATCTTTTAGACATGTATATATTAATTCATTATCCCATATGCTTACTAATCCTTTAATATTTGTGTCTTTATTTGCTACAGATATTTTTGTTGAACCATTACCATAGTCTAAGTTGCCAGTGTCATCAAAGTAATATATGCCATCTTGTGTTGATGTTTTTGATAATGCTTTTATTGCTTTAAACATATCTGTTATATTTTTAGCATCGTCAAAATATAAGCTACACTCTATACCATTTGTATTATCTTTTATTATAGGCTTCCAATTATTATAATCCCATGAAACGGTTGTCCCTGTACATTTACTTTTGGTTGGATTAAACATATATTCATCTTTTTGTTCTGGTACTTTATAGCTTTTACTATTTCCTACATAATACTCTATATAATTAGGTTGTGTTTTTAATGTTATAGTATTTTTGCTATCAATGCTTTTATTAAGTTTTGAATGACTTGCACTCATGTTAATTATTATTAATGATAGTGCTATTATTCCTATTCATACTCCTTATTTTATATAAGAAGTATACCCCCCCCCACTCTTTTTCAAGTTTTCCACATAATTTTACATTTCTTATTGTCAACAAAAAAGAAGCTTTAAGCTTCTTTTAATTTTTCAACTTCTTCTTTTGAAAGACCGGTAACGTCACATATATCAGTTATACTAAATTTCTTATTAAACATATTTTTAGCAATTGCGATATTTCTTTCTTTAATACCCTCTTCTTTGCCTTCTTTGATGCCCTCTTCTTTGCCTTCTTTGATGCCTTCTGCTTTACCTTGTTTGATGCCCTCTATAATTCCTTGTTCAATCCCAAGATTTCTTGCACTTACTTTGTCTAGCTCTGCTCTATCATATTCATCATTTAATGATATTATTTCATCATCT
>ONSL01000013.1 GCA_900320505.1 uncultured Eubacteriales bacterium | reverse complement strand
AATTGCATTTCTGCATACTTTTTTTCGCAGTTTTGCAATTTTCTCTATACAAAAATTGCATTTCTGCAGTGTTTTTTCTACAGAAATGCAAATTTCATAGTTTTTTAATTTTTTATTAATTACCTAAATATGTTATTTTGGCATAGCCATTACCTGAATGACCCGTTGTAATTGTTCCATCTGGTTGAGGCTGTCCTACATAATCACCTTTCACAGTTGTCCAGTTATAACCTGCTCCATCTATCATTACTGTATCTGTAAACTTATATCCACTATAATGATATGAACATGTTATATCTGTTGTTCCGTCTGTACATGTTTTTCCATTTAAATCTGTTCTTTGTTTTATATTATCCTCAGTACTATCCTCTGTTATTGCTACACATCCATTGTGTCCTGAAATGAATGATGAACTACCACCCTCATCATAATTATTGTTAACATCATTACTACCAATAACTGCAGCTGATCCAGTCCAATATCCACCTCCAGTTCCAGGCTTATAACGAATATTACTTGAGTCAAATCCAATTCCGAACTTATAGCCTGATATTTGTGTTCCTATTATACCAGATGCATTCTTTAATCCAAATAATCCACCATTGCCTACACCTCTTCCACCAGAGCCACCAGCTGCAACCATTATTCTTGATTTCAATGACATAAAATTATCCCAATTACCATTGTTAAGTCTAATATCTGTTGCTCCACCTCCACCACCTCCAGCAAAACATACCGAATAATTATTACCATGACCTCCACCATTATATCCACCAATTGGTTCAATGCCTGATACAATTCCTGTTGTTCCCTGACCTCCTACATAAATATACAAATTTTTATCTTTGCATAAAGATATAACTCCAGAAACATATGCTCCTGCATTTGCTCTATCGCATGCGCATTCATTTCCACCAGATCCATCTCCACCTTGAGCTCCCCATGTCACATGGAGCTTCAAATGTTTGTTCTCCTCCTGTATAATCAAATGTATATTCTGTTCCTTCTTTTACTGAACATAATAGTTTTGTTTTCATTAAAATTAGATTTTTACTATCAACTGTTTTAGATAGTTTAGAGTGACTTACACTCATGTTAATTATTATTAATGATAGTGCTATTATTCCTATTAATACTAATATTTTATTTTTCATCTTTTCCACATACTCCTTATTTTATATAAGAAGTATACCCCCCCCCCACTCTTTTTCAAGTTTTCCACAAAATTTTACATTTTGTGTTGTAAACAAAAAAGAAGCCTTAAGCTTCCTTTATTTAGTTACAGTATGTATTGCTATGTATTTTTAAAAGTTCTGTTTCAACTTCATCTACAAAATCTGTTTGTGTCTTCTTTCCAAATGTTGTTAAAGATACTATTGTAAATATTACAAGTGATGCTATTATTAGCATTCCATATAACATTGTACTTATTGCAAATCCCTTATTATTCATATGTATCACCTATAACAATATTACAATATTTTTTTAAGTATTACAATATATTTATCTCCATACTTCTTATTTTTTACTTCTTTATATATGTCTTTATTGTAAACTAAATTATCCATATTATCCAGTTCAAGTACAAGTAATCCATTTTCTTTTAATAAATTATTTTTATCTATTAATTCTACTGAAATTGGTACAAAATTTGTTTTGTATGGTGGATCTATTAGTATAATATCAAACTTTATGTCTAATGTTTTTAAAAGAGTTCTAAAATCTTTATTATATACTTTATAATTTGCATTGCAATCCTTTAAATTTTCATTAATCACATTTATACATTTTTTATTTTTATCGCAAAAATGTACTTCTTTTGCTCCCTCTGAAAGTGCCTCTATTCCAAGTGATCCTGATCCTGCGAATAAATCCAGAACAATAGAATCCTTTATATAACTATTTATACTTGCAAAAAGGCTTTCTTTTACTCTATCCATTGTTGGGCGGGTTCCTTCTATATCATATCCCTTTAATTTTTTTCCCTTATAAAGACCACTTATTACTTTCATATACATCTTCCTTTATTTTTAAATATTTTTAGTTCATTATTAATTGCAAGTATGATGTAATTACAATCTCCTTCATATTTATGTGCATCTATTATCTTTTTAGAGTTTGATAATTTGTCTTTTAATGTTTCATTATATGGATTTTCATTATATTTTTTTAAGTCATCGATTAATATTTTATCTTTTTTTATATTTTTGTAAGATTTCTTTAGACTTTTTATTCTATTATCCCTATCAAGCTCATTTAAAAAATCATCTATTAAATCATTTAATTCATTCATGTCTATCTCCAAAAAATGCATTCCGGCAAAAAGCTAGAATGCAGTAGTAATTATTACTACAATATAAACTCTATCAAATTTTCTTTTAAAAATCAACTCTATGCTATAAATTATTTTTATGCTTTACTATATTTATTTTAAAGTATTTATTATAGTTTCAGCCATATTTATTGTATCTGATATTTTATTTATTCTATCTTCTACAGTTAAATGATATTCTTTTTTCATATTTTCTTCTATTTCTTTTATTTTTTCTGGATTACGTACTAGTTCTTTATATAAAAACGAATGTATTTTTATATATTTTTTTAATGATGGATTTCCGTATATATACATTCTAATATTTGTATTCATTAGTCCTCAAAATACTTATATATTGGTCTTGCTTCATATGGTGTTTCTTTTTCCGTCTCTCCAAAGTCTAGCATTGAAAGTGCTTTTTGAAGATTTGTTATTCCTTTTTGCAAATCTTTTGGATTTGCATTCTTTAATTTAGTTAAAATATCATTACCTGTTTCTTTTACGTTTTTTGTTTTAAAATATTTATTCCATACTGTACTTTCTTCTCCATACATATCATATATCTCATAAAATTTCTGAAATGATATATTATTTTTTATAGAGTATTCTGCAAGTTCTGGATGTTTTTTTACAAATAGTTTAAATGTTTCTTTAGACATACTATCACCATTATATAATATGATAATAAAAAAGAAAAAAGACTATTTATAAGTCTTTACTTTATTATTTTCTATAACTTTACCAAAATCATAATAGCCATAATTATCATAGTATTTATTATATGTTGCTTTTACTTCAACTTTTTCTGTATTAACAAACCAAGCTTCATATCCTGCTGTTGTAGATCCATATCCATGTTTTCTTGTTATAGGAAGTATTGTATATAATTTATATCCTTCTGGAATATTGCTTATAGCTGAACCTGTACAATTATATTCATGATTATCTGTAACTTTATAATACTCTTCTTCTTGGTAACTTCCAATTACTCTAACTGATATATAATGCTCTCCTGGTTCAAATACTTTTGTATCTCCTTTTTTGACATTACCATTTATTTCTTTTACTAACTTTTTTTCATTTTTTAATGCATCTTCCTGCTTTTTTTCTTCTTTATTATCACTACTGCAAGCAGTTAGTGACATTGCAACTATTGCTCCTGTGCCTATGCTTAAAAGCTCATATTTTATTTTTCTTAATTTATTTATCTTGTCTGTATTTTTCATAGTATTCTCCTTTTGTACAATTTATTATATAGCTTAAATATTTTAAAATCAATATTGCATAAAAAAAGACTTATTTTAGAAAGTCATCTATTGTCATAAGTCTTTTATCTACATCTTCTAAATCTACTGTTTCTTTAGCTGGCTTTTTTGGCACTTCTTTTATATTATCATCTTCCAATTTGCATTCAATAAATGCATCATCTATCTTTGATTTTAGAAGTTCTTTTCCTGTTGAATACCTATCAAGTATTGGTAATTCTGTTATTTTTATATATTCAATGTTAGAATTTTTAAGTCCTATTCTTTCTTTAGAATCTGTTACAAATGTTTTTAATACTTTATATGGTTTAGTTTTTACCTCTCTTAATATTAGAAGTCCTTTTCTACTTCTTGACATGAGTTCAAAATCATTTAATCTAATTCTCTTTCCAGTTGCTCTATCTGTTATTAGTGAAATATATTCATCTTTGTCATCAAATAGATTTGCTGATACTACATGATCATTTTTAAGTGTTATTGCTTTTACTCCGCTTGAACGTGTTCCTGTTACTGAAACTTCTTCACATTTAAATGAAAGGCCATATCCACTTGATGTACTTATAAAGATGTTTTCTTTTGTCTCTATGAATGCATCTATTACTTCATCTTTATCTTTTAGTTTCATGCACATTATAGGTTTAGAATATCTTGATACATCAAAGTCTTTTAGAGGTGTTTTCTTAATCATACCATTTTTACTTACAATCATTATATTTATATCAGTTTTAAAGTCTTTTACTGCTATTGCTGATACTGGTGTTTCTCCTTCTGAAAGTGCGATTAAGTTGCTAATGTGTTTACCCATATCTTTCCATTTTATATCAAATATCTTATAAACTGGAATATACAAATAGTTTCCTAGTGATGTAAATACTAAAAGATAGTCCCTAGTATTTGCTTTTGTAAGAAGAATATTATAGTCATTATCCTTCATTGATGGTGAATCTGTAGATGCTGAATAACTCTTAAAGCTTGTTCTCTTTATATATCCATCATGTGTTAATGAAACAACTACATCTTCAGATGGTATCATTTGTTTTGTATCTATTTCAAGACTTGTTACTTCATCTTTTATTATTGTTCTTCTAGGATCATCATATTCTTTCTTTATTAATTTTAATTCTGTTGTCATTACATGTTTTAATGCTTCTTCATTAGAAAGTATAAGTCCCCAAACTTCTATTTTTTTCTTTAAATCTTCTATTTCATTTTGAACATCTAATATATCTGTATTTGTTAATCGATATAGTTGCATTTCAACTATATATTTAGCTTGTTCATAATTAAAATCAAATTCTTTTATTAAGTTATTTATAGAGTCTGCTTTGTTTTTAGATGCACGTATTACCTTTATAACATCATCTAGTATTGATAATGCTCTTATAACTCCATCTAAAACATTTAGACGTTCTTCTGCTTTTTTCTTATCATATGATGTTCTTCTTGTTACAACTTTTTTTTGATGATCGATGAATGCGTCTAATATATCAAGTACTCCAACATATTTTGGACGTTTATTTACTATTGCAACCATATTAAAGTTATAATTTGTTTGAAGATCAGTGTTTTTATATAAATATTTTAGTATTAAATCTGCATTAGCTCCCTTTTTTAGTTCTATTACAAGACGAGCCATATTTTCGTAGTCAGATTCATCAACAACATCTATTATTCCATCAATCTTCTTATCTAATTTTATTTCTATTATTTTTTTTACAAGTTGATCTTTTACTATTCCATATGGTATTGATTTGACTAGTATTGATTTGTGTCCTTTGTTTTCAATTATTTCACAGTCTGCTTTTAACACTACTTTTCCTTTACCAGTTTCATATGCTTTTCTTAAATCTTCTTTTCCTTCGATTACTCCACCTGTTGGAAAGTCAGGCCCTGGAATTATTTTCATTATTGAATCTAATGTACAATTTGGATTTTCTATTCTTTTTATTGTTCCATCTATTACTTCTCCTAGGTTGTGTGTTGGAATATTAGTTGCATATCCTGCAGATATTCCTGATGATCCATTTACAAGTAAATTTGGAAAGCGGGCAGGAAGAACAGTAGGCTCTAGTTCAGTATCATCAAAGTTATATGTCATTTCTACTGTATCTTTTGATATATCTTCAAGCATTGTCTCTGCAATTTTTGAAAGACGTGCTTCTGTATAACGCATTGCGGCAGGTCCATCACCATCTATTGATCCATTATTACCATGTATATCTACGAAACATTTTCTCATTTTCCATGGTTGTGATAAATGAATTAATGCATCATATATTGATGAGTCTCCATGTGGATGGAAATTACCCATAATATAACCTACTGCTTTAGCACTTTTCTGATAAGGTTTATTGTATGTATATCCAGCTTTGTGCATTGCATAAAGTATTCTTCTTTGAACTGGTTTTAATCCATCTCTAACATCTGGTAATGCACGTTCCTGAATTATTTCTTTTGAATATCTTCCAAATCCATCCTCTAATATTACATCTAGACTGTAGTCATTTACTTCTTTTCCTATTGTATTTACAAAATCATCTTTTTTTCTTGCCATTCTTATCACTACTTTCTAAAATTATCTTCAAGTGTAAAGTCAACATTTTCATTTATCCAAGCTTTACGTGGAGCGACTTCATCTCCCATTAATACATGTATACGTTTTTCTGCCAAGCTAGCATCTTCTAGTGTAACTCTTATTAAACGTCTATTTTTAGGAGACATTGTTGTATCATATAGTTCATCTGCATCCATTTCTCCTAATCCTTTAAATCTTTGAAGTTTATATGGTTTATCTCCAAGTTCTTTTCTTCTTTTTTCAAGATCTTCATTTGTTGCGATGTATTCTTTTTCTCCCTTTTTACCTGTTTCTATCGAATATAGTGGTGGTGTTGCAATATAAAGCATTCCATGTTCTATTAGTGGTCTCATAAATTTATAGAAGAATGTTATTAAAAGTATTTGTATGTGTGATCCATCAACATCGGCATCGGTCATTATTATAACTTTTCCGTAGTTTGATTCTTTATAGTCAAAAGAGTCTCCTATTCCTGCTCCTATTGCATATTCTATTTGACGAAGTTCTGCATTGTTTTCTATATCTTTTTCACTTGCTTTTTCTGTATTTAATACTTTACCACGAAGTGGAAGTATTGCTTGATGTTCACGGTCTCTATAGCTTTTAGCAGAACCACCTGCTGAATCTCCCTCTACTAGGAATAACTCGTTATGTGCATAATCTCTTCCAGTTGCTTTTGCAAGCTTTTCGGAAAGAATTCTTTCTTTGTTATTTTTTCCTTTACTTGAATTTCTTGCTGCTTCTCTTGCTTTTCTTGCTGCTTCTCTTGCAACTTTACTCTTTAAACTCTTGTTTAGTATGTCTGTTGCAACACTTTTATTTTCTTCCAAAAATATTTTTAATTTTTCTGACACTACTGCATCAACTGCTGTACGAGCGGCAGGCGTTCCAAGTTTTCCTTTTGTTTGTCCTTCAAACTGCAATATGTTTTCTGGAATTTTAAGTGCAATTACTGCAGTCAATCCTTCTCTTACATCTGATCCATCTAGACTTCCATCTTTTTCTTTAATTATTCCATGTGATTTAGCATAGTCATTAAATACTCTTGTAAGTGCTGTTTTAAATCCTACTTCATGACTTC
This sequence comes from uncultured Eubacteriales bacterium, assembly GCA_900320505.1. Classification (GTDB taxonomy): domain Bacteria; phylum Bacillota_I; class Bacilli_A; order RF39; family UBA660; genus UBA2730. Next base: position 19,896 of record ONSL01000013.1, on the reverse strand, counting down.
CACCATCTACTGTTTTTACGTCATTTACAAATGATATTATGTTCTCATTATATGTATCAGTGTACTGCATTGCAACTTCTACTTCAATACCGTCTCTTGTTCCGCTTAAGTTTAATACTTTATGAAGTACATTTTTGCCTTCATTTAAGTATTCAACAAATTCGTCTATTCCTCTTTTGTAGCAGAAGGATGAATCTCTTCCTGTTTCTTCATCATATACTTCTATTGTAATTCCTTTTAATAAGAATGCAGACTCTTGCATTCTTTCACATATTGTTGTGTATGAAAAGTTTGTGCTTTGAAATATTGTATCGTCTGGCATAAATCTAATTGTTGTACCAGTTTTATTTGTTTTTCCTATCTTCTTTAGTGGAACGGTTACCTTTCCACCATTTTCACATTTCATGTAGTATATTCCACCATCTCTACATATTGTTGCTTCCAAGTATTTAGATAGTGCATTAACAACTGATGAGCCTACTCCATGAAGTCCTCCAGATACCTTATATCCAGATGTTTCAAATTTACCTCCTGCATGAAGTACTGTAAGTATAACTTCTGGTGTTGGTTTTCCAGATGAGTGCATTCCGACTGGCATACCACGACCATGATCTTCAACTGATACCGAACCATCTTTCCAAAGTGTTATTTTTATATAATCTCCAAAGCCATTTATCGCTTCATCTATTGAATTATCAACTATTTCCCATACAAGATGATGTAATCCTCTTTTGTCTGTTGATCCTATATACATACCAGGGCGTTTTCTAACTGCCTCTAATCCTTCAAGTATTTTAATTGAACTGTCATCATATTTAAGTGCCATTATATACCCTCCTACATATTCATTATACTAAAAAAAGCCTTATTTTTAAAGGAATTTTACTTATATTTACATTTTAACTTTAACAGAAAAATTATAAAAATGCAAATAAATAATAAATAAAAAAGTATCTAATGTATATTAGGTACTTAATACTATATTACTGATTTTTTATTTTTTCTTATGTTTCTCTTATATTCTGCAATTACATTTATTCTTAATGCATATATTTCATAACGCATTTCTTCTGCAAGAGATGTTTCTTTTGGATTCTGTCCTTTTGTTGATGCTTGTATTTTATTATTATAGTTTGATTTTACTGATATTCCATTTTTAAAAGTATAATTTACTTCTAAAAAGCTATCTTCTCCATTTCCTTTTTTATGTGATTTCCTTACTGAAACAGTATTATCTGGTTTTATCATTATACTTGTTGTCTCATTTTTTCTCTTATTATTTTCAATAGCAATTGTTACACTTTCTACACCACTATAATTTTCAGGATATAATTTAATTTTTCCTTCACATAACATTCTTTCTGATTCATCACATAAGCTTCTTGTGTCATATACTCTACTATAATATTTTGATATATGTTTATTTGTTAATGTTATAATATCATCAACAAACGATCCTGTTAAGCCACATATAAATTCTTTATTTATATTTTCTCTTTTCATACATTTACCCCCCCTTATAAATAACGCGGATATTGTACCACATAACTTGCTATCTGTAAAAAAAACATAATAAAAAGAAGTTATGCAGCTTCTTTTACTTTTACAACTTCTTTACCCTTGTAATATCCACATTTTGGACAAACTCTATGAGGTTTAATCATTTCACCGCAATTTGGACATTTAACTGTTGTAGGTGCAACTGATGCATTATGACTTCTTCTCATTCTCTTTCTAGTTTTTGAAACTTTACGGAATGGAACAGCGAATAATTGTATATTAAGTGTCATCATATTTTTCACTCCTTCCCAAAATCTTTTAGTATTTCACTAAATGGATTATCACTTTTTTCTTCATTGCTCTCTTCTTTAAGAGACCAACCATTCCCCTTATATTTACTGAAGTCTTTCACTTCTGTGTAATTAAGTGGAACCTCTAGTACTATATTTTCCCACAAAAGTTCGAAAATATCAAGCTTTTCTTCTGTATTTGTATAAATTTCTTCTAGATTATCATTAATTTCAAATGAAAATGGATACCAAATCTCTTCTAGACTTACTGAATCTATGATTTTCATCTTTCCGGTACATTTTAAAATTATCTTATCATTATTGTCATCTAGCCTTGTTACATTACCTTTTACTTCAATATTTTTTAAGTCTAATACATCACTTTTATCATAATATGATTTTGGTATTTCATATTTTCCATCAAGTGTTAGGCTTTCTACACTATTACTATGTAAAAGTCCTAAATCAAATATTCCTGTCATATTTTAACCACCCTTTTTTTCTCTTTGCTATATATTTCACATTTTTTTATAAAATAATCTAATATTTTTTTGCTATTTAAATCATATTTATACATTTTTTCTGGATGCCACTGAAGTCCCATTACAAAGTCATTACCTTTCATTTCAATTGCTTCTAGTACACCATCTTCTGCATATGCTACACTTCTAAAAAGTGGATTTGGTGACATCTGTCTATTATGATAACTATTAACCATTATATTTTCTTTTCCTATTATTTTATATAGAGTACTTTCTTTATCTATCTTTATACTATGTGCATATTTTTCTTTAGTATTATGATTTATTTTAGATTCTATTTTTTCTAGGCTAAATTCTTTCTTATAATTTGAAAGGCTTTGTGCACCTAGGCATACTCCAAGTATTGGAATATATCTTTTTATTGCAGCATCAATAAATTCTAAATCAAATTTTGTGTATTTTGATCCACCTGGTAAAAATAGACCATCAATTTTATCCAAATACATTTTCATAACACTTTTGTATTCATCTTCAAGATTAGGAAAATCAATGAAACTAGTTTTATACATATCTGTATTTTCACATGGTGTAATAATTAAAGGTACTCCTCCCATATCAAGTATCATTCTTCTAACACTTTCATATGTGTATATATAACTTATTTCAAATTTTTCATCAAATTCTTCTCTTGGCATTATTCCGATTATTGGTTTCATTACTACCTCCTTGAAAGTAATTTATAAAATAGCTTTTCTCTTTTATTATCTTTTGAATCATAAAAATCTATTTCTAATTTATTATTACTCCCAATTTTTTCTTTTTCAAATATTCTTTTTGCTTGTTTTGCAACTCCTTCTGCTCCATCATATAGTTTTGCATTTTTAAAGTGCAATTTTATTTTATCTTTAACAAGTGGATAATGAGTACAACCAAGTACAATACTATCTATATTTTTATCACTATACTTTGATAGTTTTTCATCTAGAAGATTATCTATTTCATCATCTTTTTCTTCTTCTATTAAATCTGCTAGATGCTGCATTGAACATAAATATGTATTTTTTGTATGATATTTTTCTATTAATTCTTTTAAATTTTCACTATTTATTGTTCTTTCTGTTGCAAGCACAAGCATATTTGCATTTTTATTATCATCATATACTCTTTTTACAGCAGGTTCTGTAACAATAAATTTAATATCTTTATATTTTTTTCTTAAATATTCTCTTGCTGAACATGATGCAGTATTACATGCTATTACTATTATTTTGCAGCCTTTATCTATTAAGAATCTTGTTACTTTATCAGAAAGTTTTATTACTTCTTCTTTTGTTTTATCACCATATGGATTATTTATACTATCAGAATAGTATACAAAATGTTCATTTGGCATTTTCTTTATAAGTTCTTTTAAGACTGTTACTCCACCAAGTCCTGAATCAAATACACCAATCATAAAATCACTCCTAGAATTAAAAAGAAGCGAAAGGCTCTTTTAACGAGTCTTTGCTCCACTATTTGTATTTACATTTTGAGGGGCAACATTCAACATGCTATTTAATGCTTGTTGTCCTCTTACTTGTCCTTGTGCTTGATTTGCTGTTAAATTTGCTGATGTTGTATTAATCTTCGATGCAAGTTCAGAAGCTTTATTTAATGCTTCTACATTTCCTTTAAGTGCTGGATTTGATGCTTTTATTCCGCTTGCTACTAGTCCAGCTGCAACTCCTTCAGCGAATCCCATTGCTTTCATTGAAGCTTTATTTTGAGTATCTTCTGAAAGTTTATGTCCTCCATAAGGTTTAGCAGCTGATGCAAATTCTTCTGTTCCTGGTTTATATCCTTGTGATATTAATTCGTTATATGCATCTTCATTTATTCCATAATCTTTTCCTGATAATGAGAATTCCTTTTCATTTCCTTTTTCAAGACTATCAACATATGCATTTACTGCTTTTTCAGAATCAGAAAGTGATGCTTCTCTTTTTATTCCTGATTTATCATACATTTCAACAAATTTGTTAAATCTAGGATCTTCTGCAGTATATCCTTGTTTTGCTAGTGATGCTGCAATGTCATCTGGAAGGTCTGCTGCCTTTTTCATTTCTTCTTTTGCTTTTTTAACTGCTGTTTCTTTATATTTGTTTTGTGCATCTTCTGATAAGTTATGTCCACCATACTCTTTTGATCTATTTGCAAATTCTTCTGTTCCAGGTTTATATCCTTCTGATTTTAATTCATTATAGGCTTCATCATTTATTCCATAATCTTTTGATGATAATTCAAATGGTTTTTCTTCTGTTTCTTTTGCTTCTATGCCTTCAACAAATGAATTAATTGCCTCATCTGATACTGAAAGCTTCTCTTTTTTTTCAGCTTTTGTATCTGCAACTTGAGGTTTACTTTCTTCTTTTTTCTCTTCTTTTGCTTCCTCTACAGTTTCTTCTTTTACAGCATCATTTGCTTTAGCTTGTTCATTTTCTGCTTTTTCTACTGCTTCACTTATTTCTTCATTTATACTATCATTTTCTTTTACTTCAGTATTTTCATTTTCTTTAGTATCTGGCTCATCTAATGCTTTGTCAATATCTTCTATTGTACTATCTATTGCTCCTTCAAGGTTATTATCTACAGCATCCTTACTGTTTCTATCTTTTAGTTTAGTATATAATCCTTTTAATTTTGAGAGTTGTCCTTTTAATGATGTTAGTTTTTCTGCAATTCTTTCTGTAACTTTCTTTTGTTCTTTCTTTGCACCTTCAACTTCATTTGAAATTGCATCATTAATTTCATCTGCTGTGTCTTTAGGCTCTTCTTTATCTTCGCTTTTTTCTTCCACAACTGGTGTTATGACAGGTGTTACTTTTGCTTCTTCTTTTTCAGGTTCTGTTGCTACTGGAACTACTACTGGTGTTTCTTTCTTTGGTTCTGATGATTCAACAACATTTTTAATATCATCTACTGTTACTGGAGCAGATTGTTTTGACTCATTTGTTTTTTCTTTATTTGCTTCATTTTTATTTTTATCTGATACTCCAAATAATTTATTTATTTCTTCTTTTGTAAGCATTTGTTGTTCTTCATTATTTGTGCTTGTAGGTGTAACTGCAGCTGCTGATGTATTTGTATTATTCATTGTATTTTCTCCTTCATTTGTCATTACTTCTTGATTTTCATATGTATTTTGCTTATTTCTATCAATTGGAATTATAAAAGTTGTTTCTAATGTGTCATTTATATTTACTTCGCTAAATGTATAATTTAATGAATCTATTGTATCGGCTACAGGTGCTTTTACACTATAGAACTTTCCATATTTATCTTTTGTAACATATTTAAATTCTTCTTTTCCGGTAGTTTGATTTTTATATGTTATTTTGTATAAATTTGTTCCAACAACCATTTCTACCTTTGTTACTTTTGCATCGTGCCAATTCTTTCCATTTAATTCATCATATTCATCTTCAGTATCTTCTATCTGTATTATTCTATCTTTTGCAGATAGTTTTTTATTTTTGCGATATTGTTTCCTTTGCCTTTTATTTAATTTCTTATCTGTATCATATACTAAACTTTTAGTTAGTATATCTTTATTTTCACCAAAATCAAATTCTTCATCTGGCATTACGAAATATCCTAAACCTTTTCCATTTTTTGTAATAATATCTTTTTGTACATTTATTGCTGCTTGAAGGTCATTTATGCCATCATGTTTTCCTGTTCCAGTATATAATTCATTATATTCCTTTTGTAATCCATCTCTATCATATGACGTATCAAGTGAATTTTTATTTTCTTCCAATGTTTCGCTTATTTCGTATGCTCTCTTAAGTTTTGAAACCAATTCTCTTCTTGTAATTTCATAGGCTAAACGATACTCATTATATTTTTTCTTTGCAGCATGACGTTCTGTTGCAGAAAGAGGCAATGTTTTTATTTCATTAAGTTCAGCATGCTCTAATTCACTTTTCTTCTCGTCTGCTCCAACTGGTTGAAAGTTTGCGGCAGTTCCATAATTTTGTTCACCTGGTGCCATTGGTCCAAAGATAATTGGTCCTCCTGGTCCACCTATCCCAGGTCCCATTGGACCCATTCCACTCATATCAGCCATAATATCAATCTCCATTCTTTTTTTCGCTTTTCTGATACTATTTTAACACATTTTGCTTTACATTCAAAGAATTTATGATATAATTTAATGGTAATTGACATGGTGTGTTGGTGAAGTGGTTTAACACATCACCCTCTCAAGGTGACACTCATGGGTCCGAATCCCATACACACTACCAATATTGATTGTAAAGTCCTTGATATATAAGGACTTTTTATTTTTGTACTACGAAAAAAATGAAGTTTTTATGCTTCATTTTATATACCTATATCAAAGTGCATTTGTGGATTTTTCTTTTTTATAAGAGTTTTAGGATAGTCTTTTATTTCAACGTCTTCTGGCATCATATATTTTAATGATACATCATCACTAATACTTATAGATGGACTGCACTCAACTGGCTCTCTTTTTAATATTTCTTTCGCACTTTCTAGATGTCTATCATAAATTTGCATATTTGCAACTACCCAAGAAAATCTTCCTGGTTTTAGATTAACCTCTTTTGCAACCATGTAAAGAAGTGCAACATACTGTGTTGGATTAATTGATCCTGCTGTCATATAATCACTTGATCTTTGTGTAAGCATCATATCGAGATATCCACTTTTTCTAACATTCCATATTGTTTCATATGCACATGGTGGAAGTCCTTTAGGCTCTCTTAAATCATCATATTGCCACATATTCATAACATGACGCCTACTATCTGGATTACTTTTTATTCCATTTATAAGATTATTAAATATATCATTTCTTTTTATTATTTTTCCATATGTTGATCCTATATTTGCATCTCTTGTTAAAACATTACCACTTTTAGAATCAAGTATATTTTCATCATCTTTATCTGTTACTGGATCAACTGTATCTGATTTTTCTCCTAAATCAAGCTTATGTCCAGAAATATCATAATAATAGTTATCTTTAATATATGGATTTTCTCCAAGCATTAATACTCCATTTTTATTATAGTGACATTTGTTTATTACCCAGTCTCTCCACCAGCGTACGTTATATTTTGTTTCCAAATTATAAACGTTGTTATCTGCATCTCTATAAATCCAAAGCATCTCACCAATTGATCCTTTTGTTGCAAGTGGTCTTAATGTTGTTAGTGGAAACTCTCCCTCATCTGTTTTATATGTGTTAAAAACATGATTTACTGATATCGTATGTGCAGGTGTTCCATCTTCATAATGTGGTCTTGGATTAACATCATATTCTCCCTCTTCCAATATTCTTTTTATATTTTCTTTAACATAATAATCGCCTTTTAACATTTTTCTCCTCCAAAAAAGAATAGTTATTTTGTAAAATAATCTATCCTCTTTTTAATCTCTTCTTTTCCTAAAATTTGTAATATATCATAAAGATTTGGAGATGCAACTCTTCCTGTTACTGCATGTCTTATCTCTTCACATATATCTCCAATATGACCTTTATATTTATCAGAGTTTTCTTTATATTCCTTTACACTTTCTGCATAACCATTTTTGCCTGCTAGATTCTTTATCTTTTCATACCACTCATCTTGAGTGTCTGAATCACTATATACATCTATATATTTTAGAAGTATATCTTTATCTTTAACTTCTACATCTTTATATCTATCATCAGTGTAGAATAGACTATTAAATATATAATTAGATTCTTTCTTCACATCACCGTATGTTCCAATATCTTTTCTAGGTCTTTTTGTATTTCTTTCGATGTTTAAGAATTTAATTAATTTATCCTTTTCATCCACCATTATTTTATAGAAATCTTTATCATATTTTTCATAATATGGTAATGCTTCATTATAAACTTCTTCTGCAGAAAGACGAGAAAAATATGTTTTACATATATTATCTAGTTTTTCCATATCAAATAATGTTCCGCCTGTTGGCATTTTCTTAAATGAGAATGGAAAATCCATAAAACTTTTATCTTTATTATTTAAATACCATTCTTCAAAGTTTGTATTAATTATTGTTGATAGGAATAGTTTTACACCCATACTAGGTACTCCAGCTTTTTCATAGTACTCAACAGAAAACTCTGGATCTTTTCTTTTACTTAATTTTCTAATATTTCCATTTTCATCTTTTTTAGTAAGTGGTGCATAATGGGCATATTTAGGTGTTTTAAATCCTAACATTTTGAACATTTGAAGATGCTTTGGAAAACTTGGTACCCATTCATCTCCTCTTATTACTACACTTGTATGCATTAGATGATCATCTATTACATGTGCAAAATGATATGTTGGAAGTCCATCTTTTTTCATTATTACTTCATCAATTATATTTTCTGGAAGTGTTATATCTCCTTTTATTAAATCATGAAGTACAACAGTATTTTCCATAGAGCCAGGTGACTTCATACGTATAACATATGAATCATTATTTTTTAAATGGGCCTTTATTTCATCAAGTGATAAATCTCTATCTGTTGCATACATTCCATATACTCCAATTGGCTCTTTACGAAGTTCTTGACCTTCTCTTATTTCTGATAATTCTTCTTCTGTCATAAAGCATGGATATGCCTTTCCTTTTTTTATCATATCTTTTATGTAAGTTTTGTAAATTTCTTCTCTTTCGCTTTGTACGTATGGTGCATATGCTCCACCATTAAATGCTCCTTCTTCTGGCATTATATCAAATGATTCCAATGAACTTTTTATTAAGTCAGTTGCTCCTTCAACAAAACGTTTTCTATCAGTATCTTCTATTCTTAAGAAGAATACTCCGCCAGACTGTTTTGCAAATATATAATCAAGGAATGCACTTTCAAGTCCACCAATATGCATAAACCCTGTTGGAGATGGAGCGAAACGTGTTACTTTAGCACCTTCTTTTAATTTTCTTTCTGGATACTTTTCTTCATAGTAGCTTGGCTCTTTATCTATATTTGGAAATAATATATCTGCAAGCTCTATTCTTTCTTCTTCTGTCATATTACCCTCTTCTTTCTATATAGTTATCCCACTTCTGTAATTATACACGAATAATGTCTTTTTAACAATAAAAAATAATGATAAAATATACATAGGTGGTGGTTTTATGGCAGTTGGAATTATTGCAGAATATAATCCTTTTCATAATGGACATCTTTACATGCTTAACAAGATAAAAGAAATGTTTAAAGATGAAACAATAGTTTTAGTTCTTTCTGGCAATTTTACAGAAAGAGGCGATGTTTCTATAATTGATAAGTGGACTAAAGCATCTATTGCAAAACATTATGGAATAGATTTAATTGTTGAACTTCCTATTATTTATAGTATTCAGTCTGCTGATTATTTTGCAAAAGGAGCAGTCGAAATACTTTCATCTTTAAATGTTGATAAATTAGTTTTTGGATCAGAAACTGGCGATATAGAAGTACTTAAAAAAATTGCTAATGCACAAATTGATGATAATATACTAGATAAACTTGTAAAACTTTACTCTAGAACCGGACTTAACTATCCTTCTTCTCTTTCTAATGCAATATATGATATTACTGGTCTTAGGGTATCCGCTCCTAATGATTTGTTAGGTGTTTCTTATGTAAAAGAAATTATAAAAAATAATTACAAAATAGATGCTATTACAATTAAGAGAGACGATAATTATCATTCTAAAGATATAAAGAAAATATCTAGTGGGACTGCTATTAGAGATGGACTTTTAAATAAAAAAGATATTAAAGATTCTGTTCCAGAGTTTACATATAAAAATTTAAATAATCTTCATTTTGTAGATGATTATTTTCCACTTTTAAAATATAAAGTATTAACAGATAAAGATTTATCTATTTACCACGAAGTAAATGAAGGTATTGAAAATAAGATTAGAAAAGAAATAATAAACTCATCTTCATATGATGAATTAATTAATAAAGTAAAATCAAAAAGATATACTTACAATAAAATAAAAAGAATCCTTTTATATATTTTACTTGGTATAACAAAAGATGATATGAAAGAAGTAAAAGATTGGAACTATGTTAGAATACTTGGTTTTAATGATAAAGGTAGAAAATACTTAAATAGTGTTAAGAAAAATAGCACACTTAAAATAATATCTAAGTTTGAAAGAAATAATAAGCTATTAAATCTTGAACTTAAGAGTACTATGATATACTCTCTTCCACATAATGAAAAAAAATTAATAGAAAAAGAATATAAGAATAATTTGTAGTCTTATATTCTTTTATTTTTATTATATAAAATGCTCACTTGCAAGTTTATAGCTTCGTCTTTCCATTAATTTATTTTCTCTTACTTGTGCTCTAATTTGTCTATCTAATTTTTCCAAACTAGCTTTATAATTATAATCTCCTATTTAACTCTTCTGCATCAAGTCTATCAAGAATTAACTCACTGATACTTTTCTCATCCATGTATAAGTATGCTTTCATGCCTTCATCCTCATCAAAATACTTACTTTTGTATTTTTTAATAAGTGACAAGATTCTTACTCATTCTGTATGTTTTCTTAAATAAGAAATATCTTCATCACTTAATTCTTCCTCATTCATTTTATTCAATTTTTCTACTTTTTTCTTTTCAAAGTCTGGAATATATTCTAACCGCTTTATCCATTCATCTATAGAACTTACTCTATTAATATTATTTGTAATAGGCGTAATTTGTATATTGTGTTTACCATTACCCCTTAGCATTTCTTGACATATGATGTGTTAAATTCATAATAATCTTCTCTCATAAATTATATGATATAGCTTTTTCTAGTTTTTTTAAATAATATTTAAAAAGATATGCTCTCGCTTATCTTTTTTGTATTCTCTTTTATACACCTAGATATTTTTTTATCAACTGGAAATAATTGATATATAAATACATCTTACTTTCTAAACAAAGAGTTAATCAACTAATCTAAGAATTTTGAATTATTTAGAAAATCAAACAAATTGACATATTCAATTCCATTTTCATCTTTATAATTAGGAATATTGTCTTTTGTTATTACTATTTTTCTAAATGAATCTTTTAAAAGTAATAATGGTTGAATTTATTGGTGGATCTTTTTACTATCTTCTATTGTTAATGCAGACTGTATATATATCTTATTATTTTCATAGTTATCACCTGTTGAAATTTTATTACACTTTTTTAAATGCTTATATGTACTATTTACTATTTTTTTCTGACCAACTCTCACTCTATCCACCTAGACGTGTTTTTTAGTCAGTTCGTAAATACTGACTAATAAATACTTCTTTCTTACCTAGACAAAGAATAAGTCAGTTATTTTAATTTATATATAATATTTTTGCCAGAGCCTTCTCTAATTAAAATATTATTATTTACTAAATCAGAAAGTAAAATAAATGCTTTATGCTTACCTACATTCAAGATATTTTCTACACTTTCCCTTGTTATCACTTGATTATTTTTTAAGTAATTGATTATTTTTAAATATTCTTCTGAATATTTAATTTTTGGTATTGAAATTAAAAATGTGTTAGGTGCTGTTTTAATTTCAGGTTTATTTATGCATAAACTATAACTATTATATATTTTAGGAATTCCAGTACCATATGCTTCTACGTATCCTAGTCTATGTAATATACTTACAAGTCCTATATTTCTTGATGCAGAATGTCCTAGTTTTATATCATCTATAGTTGCACCTTTAACTAAACCACCAAGACTTACAAATTCAATATAGTCTTTAAAAACATGGATTAAATCGCTTCCAGGAATATCATAATCTCTATGAGCAATCATATTTAAAACACATTCTCTTAAAACAGAATTATCATAATCATATGTATCTTCTCTTTTAAAATCATTTATTGTGGATTTGACTTTATTATTTATTTTTAGATAGCTTTCTACATCTTCAATTTGCTTCAATATTGAACTTTGCTCAGTTTCTTTAGAATCCAAAAAATTATTTTTAGTGTTGTCTGGATAAACTCCCATTTTAATTGTATAAGGACATTCATCAGACAAAAGCAATCCAAGGTTGGTGTATTTCTCATCTTTTGCTATTAATCCTAAATTTTGCATTTCTATTTTAGTAAATTTCAAATTATTCTCATTAAAAATTTTAGTTGTGTATTCGAAAGTTAAATTTTGATTATAACTGATATTTTTTTCAAAAGTTATTCCACTTGATTCTATAATCAAATTTTTTATTGTATCTTTTGACGCTTGCTCTGTTGCTGAACCAAGTCTTATAAAAACACCTTTATCAGTCATACCTTTTGACTTTATATAATATGGTTTATTTGTTCCTTCAAGTACATCTACAACAATGATATCTTTATTATCTTCTTCAACTATTTTACTTGACACTAAATAATCTATTTGGGGCTCTATAGAATCATGAATCATATTGCTAATTTGCTCTAATACATTTTTAGAATTATCAACACCATATATTGTTCCATCATCATTATATCCAATGATAATAGTCCCACCACTTGTATTTGCAAATGCAATAACTTCTTTTATAAATGAATTAGTTAGTTCTCTTTTGAATTCTATATTTTCACTTTCTTTAATCATAGTATTCATCTCTCTTTCAATATCATTATATCATATTCGTTCCCATTCGTTCCCAAAAATATATTTTTTTACAAAAAAATAAGTATAAATGCTTATTATTCGTTCCCATTCGTTCCTATTTCTCTTTCTATCCATGTAATCAAGAGAGTATAAATATAATTTTTTTCATTATTTGTTAACTCTCTCCCCTTTGGTATATGATGCCACTTTTCAAGACACGAGCGGCAGCAACAAGCACAAGCATGCATTGCAATAAAAGTTGGATGTCCTTTCATTGGCGTTTGTTTTCCATCTTTTTCTGGATTTGCTGGTGCAAGTTTATTATTAATAAAATCTATTGTATGTTTTTTTACTGTGTCCATTCCTTTTTCATCTATGTATTCAATCATATATTTGCGTAAATGAAAACTAGATCTAAATTTTGATTTAGAAAGTTCATCTAATTTTTTACTAATTATTTCTTCCCTTTTATTCATAATGTTACCTATTTTACAGAACAATTATTAATATATATTATATTCTTGTCTTTATCATAATCATCAAGCATACCTTTTACTGTTACATCTTCTTTTTCTACTAGTCTATTATGCATTAGACTACATACATATAATGTTTCATATTTATTATCACTATCTGAATATTTCAAATATACTTTGCTTCCTTCTTTTTTATAAAGTTTTCCACTAATATTAACATATTTATTTAGATAGTTATTTACAAATTTATCAAAATCATTGTGATATAGTAGTGACAAATCATAAGTATTTGTTTTTATAGCTTTATCATTGTATTTTAAAGAATTATTGCCTACTTCAATTACATTCTTACCATTTTTAATGTGATAATAATATACTTTATATCCAATACCATTATATAAATCATAATTTTCATTAGACACTTGATGATTTGCAAATACTGGAAGGATTCCATATCTAGTTGCTCTTACAACATCAAAAATAATCATAAATGCTACTATAAAAGTAATTACGAGTACTATGTTTACTATATCATTTATTGCCTTTTCTCTATTGAATTCTTTTCTTTCTCTTCTTACTTTTTCTTTTTTAGACTTTGTTTTCTTTTCTTTAGGCATTCTTTCTTTTACTTTTTTTTCTCTTTTTTCTTGTTTTATTTTTTCTTTCTTTTTCTTTTTACTAAAATCTTCTTCTAAATTTACATGAGTATTATATTTATTTGATGTACTTTTTTCATCATTTTCTATAATTGTACCATCATCAAATTTAAATAAATCTTCTTCATTATTGATATAATCAGGTATTTTATCCTTATTCCAAAACATAAAAAGGCCCCCTCGAATTAAGACATACTATACCATAAATTAGCTATTTTGTAAATTATTCATTTTATCTACTTGTTCTTTAAATTCTTCTTCGGTAAGAATTGGTATATTAAGTTTTTTAGCTTTTTCATATTTAGATCCAGGATTTGCTCCTACTATTACAGCACTTGTTTTTTTAGAAACTGATTCTGATGTTTTGCCGCCATAATTTTCAATAATGTTTTTAGCATCATCTCTAGTGTAAAGATTTAAAGCACCAGTAAGTACAAATGTTTTACCAGTAAAGAATTCTGATTCTATTTCATCTTTTCCAAGATAATTGAAATTAACTCCAAATTTTCTTAAATCTTCTATTAATGATATGTTGTTTGGATTTCTAAAATAGTCATATACACTTTTTGCAATTATGGAACCAACATCTGGAATCATGCTTAACTCCTCAAGCGATGCCTCTTTAAGTGTATCTAAATTCTTATATTTTTTTGCAAGTATTTTTGCAGTTTTCTTTCCAACATGTTTAATGCCAAGTGCAAAGATTAATCTTTCTAAAGAATTATCCTTACTCTTTTCTATTGCTGATAATAAATTATTAATTGATTTTTCTCCATATCCTTCAAGTTCTATTAATTCCTCTCTATGACTTTGAAGTGTATAGATATCTTCTATTTTCTTTACAAAATCAAAGTTAAATAGGTCTGATACAATACTATCTCCAAGTCCTTCAATATTCATTGCATCTCTTTCTGCATAGTGTATTAACCCTTCAATTTTACGAGATGGACAGTTTTGATTTGGACAGTAATAATCTGCTTCTCCTTCTTTTTTTATAAGTTTTGTTGAGCATATTGGACATTCTGTAATCATTTTAAATGGTTTTAAATCAGTTGTTCTTCTTTCTTTCTTTACTTCTCCTACTTCTGGAATTACATCTCCTGCTTTATGAACTTCTATTACATCACCTATTCTGATATCCTTTTCAATGCAGTATGCCTCATTATGGAGTGTTGCACGTGATATTAATGATCCATCAACATGTACTGGAGAGAATATTGCATTAGGTGTAATTTTTCCTGTTCTTCCAACTGTAAACTTAATATCTTTTAGTGTTGTTAATACTTCAAGTGCAGGAAACTTATATGCAATACCCCATCTTGGTACTCTTGCAGTTGCTCCTAATTTTTCTTCATCCTTTAAGCTATTAACTTTTAATACAACACCATCTATAGGGAAAGGAAGAGATTCACGCTTTTTTCCTAAATCTTCAATATAATCAAGTATCTCTTTATAATTGTTAGCAACTTTATTATATTTATAATTAGTTTTAAAACCTAATTCTTTTAAAAACAAAAGTGAATCACTTTGAAACTCTATCCCATATGCTGATGGATTTGGTATAAAATATGCCATATAGTCTAATCCTCTATTTGCAGTTACCTTGCTATCAAGCTGTCTTACAGATCCTGCTGCAGCATTTCTAGGATTTGCAAAAGGCTTTTCGCCATTTTTTTCTCTTTCATAATTAAGCTTGTTAAAACTATCTTTAGACATATAGATTTCTCCTCTTACTTCTATGTCTATTGGTTTTGTAAGTTTTAAAGGAACAGATCTTATAGTTTTAACATTTTGAGTTATATCTTCTCCAGTTACCCCATCACCACGAGTAGCAGCTCTTACTAAAACACCATTTTTATATATTAAAGAACCTGAAAGTCCGTCCATTTTAGGTTCTAAGGTATATGAAGGACTTGCAACTGTTTTTCTGATTCTTTCATCAAAGGCAATTACTTCATCTTCATTAAAGATATCATCAAAAGAAAGCATAGGAGTTTCATGTGTTACTTTTACAAAACTATCTAGTGCCTCTCCTCCTACTCTAACTGTTGGAGAATCTTCTCTTTTAAGCTCTGGATGATCACGTTCAATTCTTAAAAGTTCATTGTAATAATCATCATATTCCTGATCTGAAATTGTTGGATTATCAAGAGCATAATACTCATAACTTGCTTTATTAATTATATCAATTAATTCATTCATTCTTTTTTCTATATTCTGCATCATTATCACCTAATTTTATTTTAGAACAAATAATAAGAAAAAGAAAGAATATTTTAAATATAAAAGAAAAAAATGAGTTTAATCTCATCATTTCATTAGTTTCCAAGATATGTTATCCTAGCATATCCATTACCTATTTTGGAGCAATCAGGTGTTGGTGTTTCTGATGCACATGTATTGCTAATTGTTTTAGTTGATTCTTCATTTGATGTTTCACAATTGTAGCATGTCATATGCTTATCTGTTAGAGATGATTTTCCGATGTAGCCTGAACCGCCACAACTAACTATTTCAGATGTTCCACCACCGTAATATCCTGCTCCAGCGCCTGGTCCAACATAAGCAGTATGATCTGCACCATGTCCAAAAGAGCCGTCTGATGCTCCACTACCTGTTCCTGTCCCTGCTTTATTTTCCGTTCCACCTGTACAGTTAGATAATCTGTCAAGTTTTTCAATCAATCCAGAGCTTCCAACATAACCACCGGCACTACCACCATTTGCAGCATAGTCTACATTTGAATATGCTGATGCCCCGCCTCCGGCTCCTGAAACAATTAGTATTGAATTTTTGCTATTTTCAAGAGTGTATAGTAATCCCGATTGTGTTGCAATATGAGTTGCTCCTCCACCAGAGCCATAGTATGTGCTATCAGTATATTGTCTCGTAAAGCCACCACCATTATATCCTCCATCATTTGGGCATGTAATTTCACCAGCTGTCGTTGAGCCGTAATTAAGGCATTGCTTTCCTTTTCCTCCAACATTTATATATAAAATACTGTCCTTTTTTAAATTAATATTGCCAATTGAGTATGCACCATAGCCACCATAATATTCATTATTATTAATTTTGTTTATTATCGTACCACCTTGAGCTCCCCATGTTTCTAATTTATATTTTCCATCATATGGTGCAGTAAATGTTTGCTCTCCTCCTGTATAGTCAAAATCAAATTGCATTTTACTTGTTTTCAGTGAAATTGTATTTTTGCTATCTACTATTTTTGATAATTTTGAATGACTTGGTGTTAAGTTTATTATTAATAATGATGCTAGTGTTATTACTATTATTGTTGATACTATTTTCATACTTTTTCTATACTTTACACTTTTCATTTTTCTCAGTCTCCTTCGTTTACCCTTATGCTATCAAAAAAAAGGTCAATATTTTTTGACCTTTATATGTGTAAAGTAAATTTAAAAATATCTCATATCTCTTCTTGCTTCTTTATATTTTGGGTAGTTTTCTTCTACTACTTTCCAGAATGCTTTAGAGTGATTTGCTTCTACTAAATGTGAAAGTTCATGGCATATTACATAATCTAAATACTTAGTATCTCTTTTTATTAATTCTAGGTTTAATGTTATGGCATGACTTTTGGTATTGCATACTCCCCATCTTGTTGTCATTTTTCTTATTCGAAGTGATGGATATGGTATGTTTCTTGAAAAGTTTTCATAGTAGTAGTTTAAATGTTCTAAAAATATTTTTTTAGCTTGTTTCTTGTACCATGCATCTACATTAAATGATTTACTCATATATACTTTATCATCACTAAATTCTATTTTTTTTAAATCACCATATACAATTTTATATGTTTTTCCTAAATAGTTAAAATCTAAGTTATTGTCTATTTTAATAGCTTCTTTATCTATCATTTTACATACTGATTTATAGTTATCCTTTAAGAGTTTTTCTATATATCTATCGCTTGTAAATATATTTGTTGTAACGTATATGTTTAAATCATCTTTTACTCTTATGTATGTATTTTTTGTAGTTCTTTTCTTTTCTATTATTACATCATAATATATTCCATTATATTCAAATGTCATTTTTCCTCCTAAAGAAAAAAGCCTTTAAAGGCTATTTCTTATCTTCAAAGCTTACTTTTGGTACTTCTTTTTCTGCTTCACTAATTTCAAACAAAGGTTCTTCTTTAAATTTAAATAATGATGCAACTATATTAGAAGGTACTGTTTGTACTAAATTATTATATTTCATTACTGTATCATTGTAAAACTGTCTTGATACACTAATTTTATCTTCAGTATCTTTTAAATCAGATTGTAATTGTATAAAATTTGTATTTGCCTTTAAGTCTGGATATGATTCTTGAAGCATTAATAACTTATTAACAAGTCCTGTAAGTTCTCCTGATGCTTTCATTTTATCATCCGAATTTGATGCTGATGTATATTTGTTACGAGCTTCAACAACTTTTTCTAATGTCTCACTTTCATGTTTTGCATATCCTTTTACTGTTTCAACTAAGTTTGGTATTAAATCTGCTCTTCTTTTTAATTGTACGTCCATTTGAGAGAACTGTGTTTTTACTTTATTTCTTGAAGATACTAAATTATTATAAGTTATTACTAGCCATAGAAGTATAACAACAATTACAATAATTAATATTATTAATCCAATATTCATTTTTGCCTCCATCAATTTATATTATATCCAATATCGTATGTATTTACAAATAAATAAGGTAAAATTTACGGTCATTATTGTCAAGCATTAGGAATAGAGAAAACTCGTCATCTGCCATAATAAAGTTTTTTGGAAGCCATCTTGCATTGTTATCTTTTTGTGCGATTAATACTCTTTCTTCTCCTGTTGTAAAGTCATTTAATGTGATTGCTCCATCTTTATTTGCAATGTACTTTGTATCATTAAATATTAGGTTATTTACATCTTTGTTACTTGTAAATATGTTGCTAGAGTCTTTTGAATTATATATTTTATATAGTGTTCCATCTTCATTTTTTGTCTCTTTTAATAGGTAATCTCCGTTATTTATAAGTTTATATGATTCTTTCTTGTCACTATTTTCTTCTAATTCCATTAGTTCATGAAATTCATTATCTAAAATGTCTATATATTTTTTTCCTTCAGACTCTCTTTCTACTAGTGAATATCCACTTATATTATCAACATTTGTAACTCTATATTTATTAATATCAGTATTTAATAAGATGTTTGTTTCCTCTCCAGTTTCTAAATTTTTAGTATATACTCCATCATCCTTATTATATATAACACTTTTTAAATCTTTTAATAGATATTCTCCATCATTTATATTTGGATAATATATACTTTTTTCAAAGTTTTTATCGTATAGTTTGCTTCCT
Organism: uncultured Eubacteriales bacterium; assembly: GCA_900320505.1. Classification (GTDB taxonomy): domain Bacteria; phylum Bacillota_I; class Bacilli_A; order RF39; family UBA660; genus UBA2730. The sequence goes on along the minus strand of ONSL01000013.1, from coordinate 513 downwards.
ATTTTATAATATCCATATATTTTTTCTATTCCATCTTTTAGGCTTTCATTATTTTCAAATAGTACCACTACTTCTTTTGTACTTACTATGTATTTTAAGAGTGTTCCATTATTATTATCAGTATATAAAAGGTATATGGATGTTCCATCATAGAATGAGTTTTTAAGTGTTTTGCCTATTAGTTTATCACTTGTTAGTGTGTATAAATTACTATCTCTTTTAATAATGTATTTATTTTTTCTATCTTCTTTTTCTCTATCTCTTCTTTCGGTTTCTAGACTTCTATCTCTTGCATTCATGTATGAATTAACAAGTCCAAATGAGAGCAAAAGAAGAAAAGATATTATAAGTATATATTTAATTCTTTTTTTCATATAAAACCTCTAAAGAAATTATAATATATTTTATAAAAAAAGTATATAGATAATCTATATACTAATTTTTAACCCAATTAACTTTTAATGTTATTGACTCATCTGATGCTTGAAGGTCATTACATAATTCTGTTGCTTT
>ONSL01000014.1 GCA_900320505.1 uncultured Eubacteriales bacterium | reverse complement strand
TACTTTTTTTCGCAGTTTTGCAATTTTCTCTATACAAAAATTGCATTTCTGCAGTGTTTTTTCTACAGAAATGCAAATTTCATACTTTTTTAATTTTTTAGAAAATTTCTTTATAATTTAAAAAAATAAGAGTATAATATATAAACCGCAGGGGTGATACTGGAATGAAAGAAAATGAAGACATAGTAAAATGGTACTTAGAATCCTTAAATGAAAAAGTATTAACAGAAGATGAAGAAAAAAAATTATTTTTAGAATATAAGAAAAGTAAAAGCATTGAAATAAGAAATGAAATAGTAAGGCATAATCTAAAATTAGTTGTAGGAGTAGCAAAAAAATACACATGGACAATAAATTTAGATTTTATGGATCTCATTCAAGCTGGAAACATAGCATTAATAGAAGCAATTGATAGATTTGATATTAATCTAAATAATAAATTTTCAACATACGCAACAGTATATATAAACTATAGATTATTAAAAGAAATAAATCACAAGGAACTAGGAATAAAAATAACAGATCATACAAAAGATGAAATAAAATTATTAAAAGAATTTATGGAAAAATATGAAAAAACACATAATAATAGCATGTTATTTACTGAAAATAATATAAAAATGATATCAAAAGAAATAAACATACCAGAAGATACATTAAAAGAATTAATATCAAGTATGAAACTAACGTCAACTAAAGATGAAATAGAAAAAGTAAGATGTTATGAACTAACGGATGAGATAAAAGATACAATTGAAGAAGAAAATGAATTAACAGAAGAAGAGATAATGAGAATATTAATAGAAAATGAAACATCAGAAAGAATAGATAAAATTATAAATGAAAACATAGTTCATAAAGAAACTAGAGAAATGCTTTATAGAAGATTTGTAGATGAAGAAAAAGTTGTAAAAATAGCAAAAGACATGGGAATATCAGATAAAGCAGAAAGTAAAAGGATTAGAAAAGCAATTAAAAAATTACAAAAAATAGAAAAATTAAGAGAAATTTATAAAGAGATATATGGAGACTATCCAGAAGATCTTGATGATCAAAAAAAATTGTCTAAATCAAAATAGACAATTTTTATTTTAAGCATTAGCCTGTGGAGTTGTAGGAGCAGTTGATGTAGTAGCTGGCGCAGCAGAAGCACTAGATGTTGCAGCACTTTCTTGAACCTGAGGAGTAAGTGGAGCACTATCATTTTCACTTTCATTATCAATCTTAACATCTGCTCCAAAAGTCTTCAAAAATGCTGGATCAATATTCTGTCCTCCTGGAATAATAATAGAAGGAGCTTTATTTTCATCATTAACTTTAACATCAGGCTTTAAAGCATCCTGCTCGCTTATCTTATTATCAAGACTAACTGAAGTATCACCAGTTGGAACATTTACATTTCTTGCAAATACATTTACTGATGGAACATCTTGAACGCCAGATGCAGTATCAACAGTATGAAAAGCACTATTCTCTCCTACATTTTCTTGCATGTTACTTGCTTCATTAACTAAGTTTTTAACATCATTTGTTGAAGCAGGACTTGGTGCATCAACATTTTCCACACTTTTCTGTGGAGAAGTTTCTCGAGCAGATTCTTCTACCTCTTCTTCCGCATTCTCTTCAACTTCGTCATTATCATTATCCATCAAAACATTAGCAATACTAGGTTTTTCTTCTTCATCTTCTACAGTTTCATCTTCGTTCTCTGTATCATCATCAGAATCTTCTTCCAAAGGAACATCATCCTCTACCGGTAAAACCTCTTCCTTAGGAGTCTGACTTAAACTATCACCTTTTGTATTATCTACACTATTAACTTCTTTCTTTAAATTACTAAACAAATCACTAGTAATTGGAGTAGCAGAAACATTTTCTTTTGGTGCTTCTTTTTGAACCACATTTTCTTCTTGTGTACTATCTTCTTCACTATCATCTTCAAGCTTAAGTCCATCTTCATCTCCTGCATCCTTTTTAATTAAAGGAGCAAGTCCTTCTGATGAATAACTAACATTACTTGTTTGAGGCTCATTTGCAAGTTCTTTTTGAGCTTCTTCTTCAACCTGTTTTACAAATTCTGCATCACTAATATCTTGTTCTCTTGAATTTTCATCATTTCCATCCCAAATATTAACAACATCACAGTTTCCACTCTTTGGTTCTGGATTAGGCATTTCAAGTTTAACAATAAGTGGAATCTTAAATGCCATACCAAATGCTAAACAAGTACCAGCTTGCAACGTCTTTTGTTTTTCAACAATTTCTTCAGAAATATTAGGTACCATCTTACGTATATAATCAACATCAGCTGGATGGTTCATCTTAAATATTAAGAAGTTAGAGCACTGTGAAATAACGGTATCACTCATCTCAACTGGTCTTTGAGTAATAAGTCCAAGAATAACACCATACTTACGACCCTCTTTAGCAATTCTATCAAATATATTATAGCCAATTAAGAAAGTATCAGTATCATTTTGAACATATCTATGAGCTTCCTCAACAACTAGATGGAAAGGAATAGAAGCTCTCTCTCCTAATGATTTAGCAAAAGAGAATATAAGTCTTGAGAAAATCTTTACAACAACCTTTGCAAAAGTATCATCAACATCATCAAGATTAATATTAACAAGTTGGAACTTTCTTCCATTATCAATTAATAAATTAGAAATAAACTGCTCCAAACTAACATTATCTTTATAATCAAAATATCTACTATTAGGACCAGTTATTAAAGAATGAAGTCTAACTCTTATAGTAACAGAATCACCATAAGTATTTTCATTTCTAAGCCATCCTTCAGAAATTAAAGTAAAGTTTAAAGCTTTCTCCAAAGTATCAAGAGTATAGAAACTATTTCCACTAGGTTCAAGCTTATCATACTCATCCTTAATAAATGATTGAATATATTCAGTTATTAAAACGCTTTCAGTAAAATTACCAAATTGATCTATTAAGAAACAATCTCTAAACTTACGAGTATAACCAACACCTTTAATTACGGTATCAAGAGAAAACTCTGGTGTTGAACAGTTTGCAATAATAGAGAATATTTCATTTCTCTTATTAGGAGCTGTCTCATTAGTATATAAAATAGTCATAATAGCTTTTGCAATTAAATGATTCTTAAAGCCATTAGATCTCTCTTCATCTTCTGAAAAGATTTTAGCAAGCTTAAGCATTCTTTCAACAATAGGAAGTTGAGAATGTTTAGTAACATTTAAAAGAAGTGCCATATCATCTACATTTAAAAGATAAATTGGAATACGTAATGGCTCCCCTAATCCATCAGTTTCATTTGTAGAAATAAATCTATAATTATAATTAGGATTAATTGAAGACAAATCTTTAAAAGCATTGTAATACTCACCAGATGAATCAAAAAGAATTATATTAGACTTATACGGAAAAAGTCTCTTATCTTCGAACATATTTTGGAAAATTCTAGTAACACCACAACTTTTACCAGAACCACTGTTACCAAAAATAGCAAAGTGATTGCTAAAGAATCCATTTACATCCATATAAACATCCTTATTTTCATAGAATGGACTCTTACCAAGAAGCATATTACCTCTCTTATCACGTCCAGTAACTAGAGGAACTTCAGCTTTAGTAATGAATCTTACTTTACTGTCAAGTGTAGGCTTTCTAATAACACCAGCAACAAGACCCCTATCAGTAATTTCACCCAAAAATCTAATATGAGCAGTATCTCCCTTTAAATCATCTACTTCTCCTAAAATTCTTTTAGAACCATCTTCAAAAATAACATGTAAATTCATAATGTTAAAACTTTTATCAGCATTAGCACTTAATTTAACATCACAAGCTTTATCAGAAATATAAACTATTCTATCAAACATTATTTACACCCTCTTTATCATACTAGATTAATTATATAAAATAAAAGAAAAAAAGTCTATAGACATAAAAGAAAAAATGTTATAATGAAGTAAATAAGGAGTTTAATATGAGGTCAGTTCTATATATATCACTATTACCAGTAATACTACTTTTATTATATGTATACAAAAAAGATTACGATAAAGAGCCAAGAGAAATGTTAACCAGAATATTTATATTAGGAGCATTAACACCAATAGTTGCACTATTCTTAGAAGAAACACTTGATGTATACTTTAACACAGATAAAATAAAAGATTTTGTAACAATACTTATATATACATTCTTTGGAATAGGACTTCCAGAAGAACTATGTAAATGGGCAGTAACATATGCAACAGCATATGATGACAAAGAATTTAATCATAAATATGATGAAATAGTATACTGTGTATTTGCATCCCTTGGCTTTGCAGCAATTGAAAATATATTATATGTACTAGCATCAGGATATGGTGCAGGAATAATAAGAGCACTAACTGCAGTTCCATCACATGCATGCAATGCAATAATAATGGGATACTTTTTAGGAAATGCAAAAGAAAAAGACTATCAAGGGAAAAAAGGTTCCGCATTTATATATAAAGCATTAAGCCTCATAATACCAAGCATAGTTCATTCTCTTTATGATGGACTAATAGAATATTCATCAAATACAAATAATTCTTATATAATGCTAATATTTTTAATATATGTAATAATAACATATATAATATGCTTTAAAATTATTAAAAAAACATCAAGCATAAAAACAAATATTGATGGAACATATATGTAAAAAAATAGTTATATAAAATAACTATTTCATAAGAATATCTCTTATCTTTGAAGAAGTATCACTATCATCTAGTAATGCTTCTATTTTTTCGCTCTTTTCTTTTATTTTTAATGCACTCTCATACTTATCAAGTGATTTTTTAGTAAGTTTTATTTGATTATAAACTGCATTACGACTAACATCATACCTTGAACTTATCTCACTAAAAGAAAGATTTTTAAAATAATAATCTTCAAAATATTTTTTTTGAGTATCAGTAAGTAAATCTTTATAATAATCATAAAGCTCAGTATAATAAACAACATTATCCATTAAAAACACCTACGATTCCAATAATAATAGTAATAACTGCAAACACTATATAAAATAAAGTAAGACCTTTTCTCTTATAAAAAACTCTATTGTTAATAGCCATGAATATAAAGTCTATTCCTAAAAAAAACTCAAGTAAGATAATAAACTTTCGATTAACAAGATATAAAATTGCAAAAAGAATAGTAAAAAGAGTTGTAGCAAGTTGTAAATAAATAGTAATTTTACTATGGTTGTTTTCTTCTTTCTTCATATAAAACTCCTAAAAATCTTTGAAAAGTCCATACATATACTTTTCAATATCAAACACTTCTAAATCATCCTCTTTTTCACCAAGTCCAATAAACTTAACAGGAATACCAGTCTTCTCCTTAATAGCAAGAACAATACCACCTTTTGCAGTACCATCAAGTTTAGTAAGAACAATACCAGTAACATCAGAAATTTCATTAAAAGCTTTAGCTTGATTAATACCATTTTGACCAGTAGTTGCATCAATTACAAGTAAAGTCTCATGTGGAGCATCTGGAATTATCTTCTTTATAACAGTATTAATCTTTTTAAGTTCATTCATAAGATTAACCTTATTTTGAAGACGTCCTGCAGTATCAATTAAACAAATATCAAACTCCTCGTCTTTTGCCTTCTTAACACCATCGAAGCAAACAGATGCTGGATCACTTCCCTCTCTTGTATAGCAAGAAACGCCTATTTTTTGAGCCCATAAAGAAAGTTGTTCTTCAGATCCAGCTCTAAATGTATCTGCGCCAACAAGTAAAACTTTTTTGCCTTGCTTCTTAAAACGATTAGCAAGCTTAGCAATAGTTGTTGTTTTTCCAACTCCATTTACACCAACAAAAAGTATAACAGTTGGACCATCATTACTATAATTAATCTTATTTACAATAACATCATTATTAACATAAATAACAAAAAGCTCATCAACAATAATATCTTTAAGAAGTTTAGGATCAGTAATATGTTCCTTTTTAACCCTATCTCTTAATCTGTCCAAAAAATCTTCAACAGTTGAAACACCAATATCAGCCATAATAAGAATCTCTTCAAGTTCATCAAAATAATCATCATCTATTTTATCATGAGTATTAGATAGATTAGAAAGTTTAGAAACAAACTCTTCTCTAGACTTCTTAAGTCCATTATCATATTTTTCTACTACTTTTTCTTCCTCTTTATCTTGAGGTTTACTAAACATATTTTTTACTTTACTAAAAAGTCCCATTATATCACCCATAAATAGTTTAACATATTTTAATTAAAATATCACTTTATAGACAAAAATTAAAAAAAGTGATATCATTATACACAGTTAGTTCTTGAGAGAAAGGAGTTTAAATGAATAAAGAAGAACAAGTTGGAACAAAGCTTGTTATTCTAGGTGGATTAGGCGAAATCGGAAAAAACATGTACTGTGTAATGTACAAAGATAGTATAGTAATACTAGATGCTGGTATAGCATTTCCTGAAAGTGACCTTTTAGGAGTTGACTATGTACTACCAGACTTTACATTTTTAAAGGAAAACGAAGATAAAATAAAAGCACTAATAATAACTCACGGACATGAGGATCATATAGGTGCAGTACCATTTTTACTTCAAAGTGTAAATATACCTGCAGTATATGCACCACGTCATGCTAAAGAATTAATAAGAGTTAAATTAGAAGACAGAAACATTCGTTATGATAATTTATTTACGTATGAAGACGAAACAAAATTAAAATTTGGAGAAATTGAAGTTGAATTTGCTCGCGTAACACACTCTGTTCCAGATGCACACGGAATTGCAGTTACAACGCCAGATGGAACAATATTTACAACAGGAGACTTTAAATTTGATTTAACACCAATTGGACCAGTTGCAGACCTTTATAAAATGGCCCAGCTTGGTCATAAAGGAGTAGACATACTAATAAGTGATTCAACAAATGCACTTAACTCTGGATGGTCTACAAGTGAATCAAACGTTGATTATGCACTTAACGAAATGTTTGATGCTTATCCACAAAATAGAATAATAATTGCAACATTTGCATCCAACATATATAGAGTAAAACATATATTTGAAACATGTTTTAAGAAAAATAGAAAAATATGTGTATTTGGTAGAAGTATGGAAAACAACATAAGAATTTCCATAGAAGGCGGATATATTGATCATAAAGAATTATTAATAACAGCAGATGAATTAAAAAATTATAAGCCTGAAGAAGTATGTATACTATGTACAGGATCTCAAGGAGAACCACTTGCAGCACTCTCAAGAATGGCAAATGGAACTCATAAATATGTAAAATTAAGACCAGATGATATAGCAATATTCTCATCATCAGTAATACCAGGTAATGCATTAAGCGTATCAAAAATAATAAACAAATTATGTTTAAATGGAGTTAGAGTCTATACAAGCAAAGCATATACAGATCTTCATACATCAGGACATGCTAATGAAGAAGAACTAAAACTAATGATAAGACTATTAAATCCAAAATACTTAATGCCATTCCATGGAGAATATAGAATGTTAAAACGTCATGCAAAACTAGGAATAATGTGTGGAATACCTAAAGAAAATACATTTATTCTAAAAAATGGAGATTCATTAAACCTTGTTAATCATATAGTAACAAAGGGAGAATCTTATGAAGGTGATGACATCTATGTTGATGGAAATAGAATTGGAGAAATTGGTAGTGCTGTAATAAGAGATAGAAAAGCAATGGCCAATGATGGAATACTAGTTGTAATAATGAACGTTGATATGAAAAAAAGAAAATTACTTATCAAACCTAATATTACAACAAGAGGTTTTGTAAAAGTAAATGAAAATGAAGAACTTTTAAGAAAGATAGAATATGTAGCAGAACGAGTTATTAAAGGAGAACTTGATAACCCTCATGGAACATTTTTGAGTATAAAACAAGAACTAACAAAAAATCTTGTTCCATACATAAACGATCTTACTGGAAGACGTCCAATAATTTTACCAATTATACTAGATATTAAAAAAGATGAAGATAAATAAACTTCATCTTTTATTTATTTTAAAGACTAAGAGTATATGGATCACTACTTGTCCCACTACCTCCTGTTATCTTAACAGAAGGTTTTAGATAAAGAGTTGGTAAAACATTACATGCTGCAACATTTGCATATATATTATTTGGGTGCCACACTTGTCCATCTCCAACTATAAATAATAAGATTGATTCATATTTATTGCTTATTTCTGGTGTCAAAGTCCAATAAAGCCATTTGTTTAAATAGTCATTATTATAACAATCTGATTCTTTATATAAATATTTTAAATTTAAGCATTTTTTTCGTAATTCATTATTTTCAGAAACTACTGCAAATTTAAAGTCAGATGGATATATTAGACCTATTTTTCCAATCCAAAAAGCATTATGATTGTTAAAAACGTTACTACCTCTTTCATTTTTATACATTTGTAAAGGAAAATCTTCATAACTAGCTCCCAAATTCCATACAACAGAATCAATCATATTTTTTGAGTTAGAATCAATTTTATCTAAATATTCTCCATTAAGTATTGTCTTTAAACTTGATTGAGAATAATCATTAACATTATTCGTATCAAAAGCAACACCAGTATATGCAAAATCATTTCTAACCAATTTTAATTGTGAATGAATTTTACCATTACTATCTTCAATATCATTCATAACACCTATTATTCTCCATAGTTCATTATTAAATTTTACATAATTATTAGGATTTATTCCTATATATCTTAAATTGTTATCTTTTGTACAATCATATGCAAGACTACTACTTCCAATAGCATCAGTTGTACAATGTCTATTATATTTTCCAGCAAGATTTTGAATATATTCCGCCCCACTACCCAATTCTGGTTTAGTATGGGTTGTATTCCATCCTAAATTATCACTATCCACAGTTTTTGTGAATAATCCATAGCTACTATTCATTTTAATAACACAATTAACAATCACTAACACTAATAAAACAAACCAACATATTTTTAATATTCTTTTTAAATTATCTTTATCTTTCATATTTTTATTTCCTTCAACTATTATATAAGAAAATTATACACTATTTATTATTTTTCTTCAACAGTTGTATGAAAGACTTTATTTATGCAGTTATATACAATACTTTTAGAGTTAGGAGAAAAAGCAATATGAATAGTAAAGAAATATTAGCAATCAACTTAAAGTATTATAGAAAAAAATATAACCTATCACAAGAAGAATTTGCTGAGAAAGTTGGAAGTAATTTAACATATATAAATGATTTAGAAAATAAAAAAAGGAAACCAACAATAGAAATGCTTGATAAAATTGCAAATGGAATAAATAAAAACATAGATGATAAAGCAAATATAACTGCATCAGACTTAATTAAATATGATAAATCACATATAACTAATTATAAAAGAATAGATGAAAGAAAAAATATCACTAAATAAAAAGTGATATTTTATTTTACAATGATAACTTATATGGATCACTACTTGTACCACTACCTCCTGTTATCTTAATAGAAGGTTTTAAATATAAAGATGGACGTATAGAACGTGTTGTACCAATACCATCATAAGGATGAAATGAATAAACATACTCCTTAATAGCAGATGAATTCATTGCATACTGCCAATAATTGCTATCATATATCCAACTATTTTCATAACACCCAGAATAAGAACCCCAAGTATCCAAATTGTAATTTAAACAATTTTTTCTTAAAAATGATGTATTTCCAGCAGTAGAAAACCCAAAATCGCTTGCATACATAAAATTAATTTTTTTTATTTCATTAATTAACGATTTATCTTTTATTTCTTCATTATACATTTTAGAAGAAGAAACAGATCTATCAATAGATGTTGATTTGTACCAAACAACTAAATCAACAAATTTTTGAGAAATTGAGTCAATAGAATCAAAATAAGTATCATCTAATACTGTCTTATAAAGAGTATTAAAATTATTATCCATACCTTTTGACAAAATATTTGATTTTATTATCTTAAGCTGCGAATGAATATTACCATTGCCATCCTCAATATCATTCATAACACCTATTATTCTCCAAAGTTCATTATTGAATGTTACATAGTTATTTGGATCTTTTCCAATGTATCTCAAATTATGATCATCTGTACAATCATTAGCAAGCCCTGTTGAACCAATTTCATCAGTTGAACATGAACTTTCACTGTGAACTCCGGCAAGCTTCCATATTTTATCCGCACCACTCTCACTAATAGGAACAGTGTGATTATTTGTTTTTATTTCAATACTGTTTTTACTATTCACAACTTTTATGTATAAAGCATGACTATTGCTAGTTAATCCAAGGAAAAGAATAAAGACTATAGAAAATATAATAAGAATAAAGCTTTTAAATAAATTACTATTTTTCATATATTTACCATCCTTTATCAAGATTGTATCATATTTTTGTCGCAATGAATAGCAAAATATAAAAATAAATAGCTTCTAGAGTAAAAATATTCATAGGTGATAAATTTATGAATATAGATAGATTAAAAGAAATAAGAGAAGATAAAGATTTAACTCAAGAAGAAATGGCAAACATTTTGGGATGCACAAGATCTGCTTATTCATTATGGGAAATTAATAAAAACACAATGCCATTATATTATCTTAATAAACTATCTAATGAATTAAATATAAATATTGATTACTTTGTTAATTTATCAGATAAAAAGAATATTAAATTCAATAAAGTTGAAATAGATAAAAAAGAATTAGGAAGAAGAATTAAAATTGCAAGAAAATCAATAAATTATACACAAGAAAAATTAGCGTCTCTTTTAAATACAACACATTCAGTAATAAGTGCATATGAATATGGAAAAACTGCAGTCCCTACTCTATTCATTGTTGAAATTGCAAAAATAACAAATAAATCTCTTAACTGGTTTTTAAATAAAATGTAAAAAAATATCACTTAGTGATATTTTTTAATATTTAATTCTAGATTTAAATTCAAGTGTATGTTTCTTACCTGGTTCCATATCAATAACATCAACCTCTGGTGGATAAACTTTATTAATAATTTTACTTAACTTTCCAAGTTCTGATGAAGTAGATATTTTAGTAAAACCATTTGAAACTAAAACAGAACAATCATTATTTGTAAAAGTACCATAAGAATATCTAGAAAATAAAGTTCTATATGGTCCAACAAATCCTTTATGATTATTAAATAAATCTTGCATACCAGTAGGAACAAGTCCACCATGATTATGACCACATAAAATTAAATTAGAATTACTAATAACACCAAGTAATCTATCAATATTACCATCTTTCATAATACCATTAGGAGAATGAAGCAAAACCAAATTAAATTTATTATTATCAAACTCATATTTATGAATATTAAATATATTAATTTAGCGATTAAATTATCCTCTTCTTTTTTAGATAAATAATAATCGTATAGCAAGTTAACAGCAGAAATATTTATACTTTTATCAAACACTCTACTTTCAAATTCAAATCCAAGTGGAATACATTTTGTGATTTCTTTTAATTCATCAAAAAACTTTAAATAATCGTTTGACTTTTCTTCATGTTTCTTCTTTCAATCATATACCAAATTAAATAATTCATGATTAACAAGTGATAAATAAGTAGGATAATTATCACCTATTGTTTTTAAAACATCTTCAATGTTTTCTACATTTTTAAAACTAACAAGAATATTTCTTATAGACTTAAGTGCCTCAACATTACTATGTACATCACTTATATTAGCAATTCTTTTAGAATCATTTAATTTTTCATCAGTTAAAGCATAATTATTAACCTTAATGTTCATTTTTATTCCCCATCTCTATATGTGAGAATATTATAATAATTTTTAACTTATTTTTTAATATAAAAAGAAGCTAATCTATTTAGCTTCTTCAACTGCCCTAGTTTCTCTAACAACTGTTACTTTAATAGTACCAGGATATTTAAGAGTAGCTTCAATTTCTTTCTTAACGTCTCTTGCAATCTTATGACTTCCTGCATCATCAATCTTTTCAGGATCAACAAGTATTCTAAGTTCACGACCAGCTTGTAATGCATAAGCTTTAGAAACACCATCAATCTTATTAGCAACATCTTCAAGACCAGTGAGTCTTTGAATGTAATTTTCAAGTGTGTCATTTCTAGCACCAGGACGTGATGCAGAAAGAGCATCAGCAACTGCCACTAAATTTGCAATAATAGAAGTTGCAGGAGTATCACCATGATGACTTGCAATAGCATTGATAACAACATCATTCTCATGATATTTTTTAGCAATATTTACACCAAGTTCAACATGACTTCCCTCTATATCATGATCAATTGCCTTACCAATATCATGTAAGAGTCCTGCTCTTTTAGCAAGTGTAACATCTTCACCAAGTTCGCCTGCCATAACACCGGCAAGTTGTCCAACCTCAATTGAATGATCTAAACAGTTCTGACCATAACTTGTTCTAAAGTGTAATTTTCCAACAAGTTCAACAAGTGCTGGATCCATCTTACTAATGCCAAGTTCAAATAAAGCATCATTTCCATATTCAATAATTTTATCATGGAAATCTCTACATGTTTTATCATAAACTTCCTCAATTTTTGTTGGATGAATTCTACCATCTTTAACAAGAGTTTCAAGTGTAACTCTAGCAATCTCACGTCTTAAAGGATCAAATGAAGAAACAACTACTGCCTCTGGTGTATCATCAATAATTAAATCAACCCCACATACTGCCTCCAGTGTTCTAATATTTCTTCCCTCTCTACCAATAATTCTACCTTTGATATCATCATTAGGAAGACCAACAACAGTAACAGTTTGTTCAGAAGAAACATCAGCAGCATATCTTTGCATAGATGTTACTATTAACTCTTTTGCAGTCTTATCTGCAGTCTCTTTAGCTTCATCTTCTCTTTCTTTGATGTACTCTGCAACATCCTTATCCATATCTTTCTTAACATCATCCATAAGGATTCTTCTTGCATCTTCTTTACTTAATTTGCTAATACTTTCAAGTTTTTTCTCTTCTTCTTTTTTCAAATCATCCATTTTACTTTTTTCAGATTGAATCTCATCAGAAAGATTATTTAACTTTTCTTCTTTTTGAGTTAAATTAGCCTCTCTCTGCTGATAAAGTTCATCTCTCTTATCTAAACTAGCTTCTCTTTGTAAAAGTCTATCTTCAGTTGATTTTAATTCATCTTTTTTATCTTTTACTTCTTTTAAAGCATCACTTTTAATTTTTTCTATTTCATCTTTATTTTGAATGATTAAATCATTCTTAAGTTTTTCAGCAGTGCTTTTTGCATCATCTATAATCTTTTGAGCCTTTTTAGAAGTCTCATTGTTCTTTAAATATGAAATGACATATGAAACAAGAAAACCTGCTCCAACTCCAACAACTAAAAGCAAAATGGAAAGTAAACTCATTTTCATTTTTACCTCCACTAGAATATCTCTATTCCAATTCAATTGTAAAATTGTTTTTTAAGCTTGTCAATAACATATTTTTTTAGTATGCATAAAACTGTTTAAATATAAAGAATTTATTTGTCAAAATAATTTTTGATAACATCATAATCACTATAAGGAATCTTTTTATCTTCAATATACATATAATTATCTCTTCCCTTACCAATAATTAAAATAACATCACTTTTTTTGCATAAAGAAAGTCCTTTATATATTGCATCCTTCCTATCATTAATTCTTAAATAATTTTTACTAGTGCTTCTAGAAATCATATCATCTATTATAGAATCAACACTTTCAAATCTAGGATCATCCATAGTAAAAATAGTAAGATAAGTATTAGAAAGAAGAAAATTCCCTATCTTGCATCTTTTTTCTTTTTCTCTTCCACCCGCTGCACCAGTAATAACAAAAACTTTTTTGTACTTATCTTTAACACTTAAAACTAAATTTTTAATAGCATTTAAAGTATGAGCATAATCAAGAATAATAGTATAATCTTGTCCAAAATTAAGAGTCTCTGTTCTACCATCTATACTTTTAATTTTTGAAATAGAACTAATAAGTTTATTAGGATTATTTTTAAGTAATATTCCTATTATAAAAGCAAGACATATATTATACATATTATATTTAAAAGGTAAATTACTCTTAATGTTATATTTATTACTAATAGTAAAACTATTATTATTTAAATCTATATTACTAATATTATAATCAGAATTATTCTCACCATAAGTAATAATAGTTCCTTTAGAAACACTCATAAACCTATCAAAATATTTAGAATCACTATTTAAAATAGAAAAACCATTTTCTTTAACTTTCTTAAAAAGACTTTCTTTACACTTAATATAATTATCAAGTGTCTTATGAATATTTAAATGATCTTCACTAACATTAGTAAGACATGCAATGTCAAAATTAATACTATGGCATCTATCGTGTAAAAGAGCCTCACTTGAAACTTCCATAATAACACGTCTTGCACCCAACTTATAAAGTTTATCAAAACTCTTATATAAAGAAACAGTATCAGGTGTTGTGTTATTAGTAGAAAACTTATAATTCTTATAATAAATACCATTAGTACCAATATAAGCACTATCTGTAATTTTAGATGCGATAATAGCAGATGTTGTCTTGCCATCAGTACCAGTAATACCAACAATATAAAATTTAGAAAAAATATTATCATAAAACTTATCTAAAATAGAAAACAAAACATCATTAACATTTTTAACTTTAATATAAGGAATACTAATATCTTTATCATAATCTTCACTAACAATAATACATGAAGCACCTCTTCTTATAGCATCATCTATAAACTCTTCATGATTTATAAAAAATCCATTTACTGCAACAAATAAAGAGCCCTGAATAACACATTTAGAATTAGTTTCAACAGAACTTATATCAATATCTAAATCAGTTTTAAGTAAATCTTTAATATTTTTCATACACTATAATACGTAAAAAAGAAAAGTATGTTACTTTTCTTTAGGCTCCTTATCTTTATTACTAGCATTATTATCTAGTGGAATACCATAGTACTCCCTAACTTTAGTTTCAATTTCATTCTTAAGATCAGGATTATTTTTCAATAAAAGCTTAACATTTTCTTTACCTTGTCCTAACTTTTCTCCTTGATAAGAATACCAAGAACCAGTTTTTTCAAGAATACCAACTTCAGATCCTAAATCAACAAGTTCTCCTTCTCTAGAAACTCCTTCTCCATACATAATATCAACTTCAGCAGTCTTAAATGGAGGAGCTACCTTATTTTTAACAACCTTAATAGAAGTTCTAGAACCAACTACTCCATCGCCCATTTTAAGTTGTTCTTTTCTCCTAACCTCTAATCTGATAGTAGAATAGAACTTAAGTGCACGACCACCAGTTGTAGTTTCAGGATTACCAAACATAACTCCAACTTTTTCGCGAAGTTGATTGATAAATATAGCAATTGTATTAGTCTTACTTAAAGATCCTGTAAGTTTTCTTAAAGCTTGACTCATAAGTCTAGCTTGAAGTCCTACATGAGAATCTCCCATCTCACCATCTATTTCAGCTTGAGGTACAAGTGCTGCAACTGAATCAATAACAACAATACTAATTGCACCACTTTTAACTAAAGCATCACAAATTTCAAGTGCTTGTTCTCCTGTATCAGGTTGAGAAAGCAAAAGCTCATTTATATTTACACCTAACTTTTTAGCATAAACTGGATCAAGCGCATGCTCTGCATCAATAAAAGCTGCACGACCACCGTTTCTTTGAACAGATGCAATAGCTTGAAGTGCAAAAGTAGTTTTACCACTAGATTCTGGTCCATAAATTTCAATAATTCTTCCTTTAGGAAAACCACCAACTCCAAGAGCTATATCAAGTGATAGACAACCACTTGAAACAACATCAACTTTCATATGAGGATTTTCTCCAAGTTTCATTATAGATCCCTTACCAAATTCTTTTTCAATACTAGCAAGTACTTGCTCTAAATCTTTATCTGATGTATTTTTATTATCCTTCATAAATCCTCCTTTAAAATACATATTAATTATATCAAATTTTATCACATTTGCTAACCCTATTTAAATCTTTTAATGAAATTTAAACTATCTCATAAAATCCCTCCTATTATATTATTCGAAAAAAATTTAAGAAAATTGCACTTTTTTGAAAAAAAGTTAAAAAAAAAGAACATTTTTTATTAAAAATGTTCTAAATAGTCTCTGTACTTAATAAATCTTTGTTCTGATGGAAATACTCAATACCAGAAACAATTGACATAACACATCCTATTAATAACATGAAATCTGCAACATCAAGTCCTGCAAGTTCAAATGGCAAATTATAGAAAAATGCAAGAACTGTACCAATCATTAGACATGCTGTTTTTATCTTACCAGTTTTAATTGCAGCAACTACTTTTCCTTTACTAGCAGCTTGCATCTTAATAGCATCTACAAATATATCTCTTAAAACTATAATAACAGGAACAAGTACACTTATAAAACCTTGATAAGCTAAAATAATAAGAACAGAATCAACTAAAATCTTATCAGCAATAGCATCAAGCATTTTACCAAGATCAGTTACCATATTATTTTTTCTAGCAAGTTTTCCATCAATAGAATCTGTAACACTAGCAAGTATAAATAAAATACCTGCAACAATATATTCACTTTTAATTAATATTCCATCAACAGTAAATCTTGGAAAAGTAATTCCAACTGTATAAAATGGAAAAAGTAAAATAAATATAATTATAAAAGTCATAACAATTCTAGTTACTGTAAATTTAGTAGGTAAATTCATAATAATCCTCCCAAGAACCTCTAAGTTCAGAATTTCTAACAGGTTCTTTATTAACAATTTTAATAATGATAAGTGACATAGAAACAATTATAAATACTATAGCAAAATAAATAATAATAGGTTTAATATTAAACTTTCTCTTATGAATGACTGTATAAGGAGAATGTATTTCTTTTTTCTCTTTTTCCTTTTCTTTTTCTTCATCCTTCTTTAAAGCAACCTCAATATCTTCAAGTGATATCTTAGAAGTCTTTTCAAAAAGAAAATCATTAAAAGAATCATTAACCTTATTTATATCAAGTCCTAAGTATTTTGCATAATTTTTAACAGTCTCACGAAGTTCATACATATCTTTAAAAGCTTTAGTATTACCAAGTTCTATATTTTCAAGAAGTGTAACAGAAATAGACATATCTCCTGCTGCTTCTTCCAAACTGACACCATTTTCAATTCTAGCCTTTTTTAAATAACTACCTAAGTCTTTCAAAATTAACACCTCTTTAATAACAAAATAATATTTAATAAGCCATGTTCTGTACCTAAAAAGGTGACAAACATTTATCTACTATTTCTAGTCCCTAGCATCGGTTCAGTTTCCTAGCTAAAGCTCCCCTACCAATATTTGGGTTTCTCACTTGTGGAGTTTACCGCGTTTCACTCTTCTAAAAAGAAGCATCGTCACTGTGGCACTTTAATTTGTCGTTAGCATAAAGCTACCCTAGGTTATTTTTTCCCTAGGCACAAACACTACAAACATCACAGTCTGTGTGAGCATGGACTTTCCTCAATGATATCAAGTATCATCGCGTTTGTCTAAAATACTACATGTTATTCAGAATCAGTATCAGTATCGTTATCACTGCTATGGGAATCATTATCACGATTACCATAGACAATTTTTTCAAGTCTAGAAATTCTTCTTAGTAAATCAACATTAGAAACTTCAGGTTCAGAAGAATTTTCAGCTATTTCAGCATGCATTTTAGCACTTCTTAACTCTTGCTTAAGACTCATAACTTGAGCAAGCAAATCAGCCTTTTCTTTTTCAAGATTACTGATGATATTGTTAAACTGCTCATAATCACTAATAATTACATCAAGGAATTGATCGACTTCTTTTAATCTGTATCCACGAGTATCAATTTTGAAGTCCTTATTAAGAATATCTTTAGCAGTAAGTGCTATTTTATTCTGGTACATACAAATCACCTAATCCTTTATATTAATATTATTGCAAGAAAGATGGTATTTGTCAATTAAACTTATAGTAAATTTTTAAAACTTATAGTATAATATTAAATAGGTGATTTCATGAAGTATCCTGGTGGTGTTGTAAAAGAAAAAGTACAAACTGATAACATATCACACATAAACTATACAGGAAGAGGTATGGGACTAGAAAGTGATTTAAATGTAACCAATGAATACTATAGAGAAAAAGATTTAGCATATATATATAAAAAGCCAACACCAATAAAACTTGTTAAAGTAGACTATAAAAAAGGAAAAATAAATGAAGCATATTTCGATATGCCATCAACAACAGATTACAACGGATTATATAAAGGAAAATACATAGACTTTGAAGCAAAAGAAACAACATCTTTAACATCATTTCCACTTGCAAATATACATGAACACCAATTAAAACACTTAGAAAACATATATAGACATAAAGGAATTGCATTCTTAATAATAAGATTTACTCGTCTTGAAGAAACATATATACTTATGGAAAAAGACCTGTTAGATTTTTTGAAAAATAATAAAAGAAAATCAATTCCAACATCATATTTCAAAAAAAAGGGATTAAAAATCAAAACTGGATATGCGCCAAGACTTGATTACTTAAGCGTATTAGAAGAAAATGGAGGAATATAAGATGGCAAAAAGAATAAAAAATAGGGAAAGAGATTTAGAAAAAACAAAAACTTATAGAAAAGAAAATTTAAGCAGGAAAAAGAAAGAAAAAAGTGAGAACCTATGGATTGCATGGTTTGTTATATGTGTATTTATACTAGCACTTTGTGCACTTAAACTAGGATTCTTAATTACACTTGTAACAGCATTTGTAATGCTGATAATATCAGGACTAGCATACTTAATAGAAAGTACAAAAGGAAATAGTAAAAAAAGAAAAGTATTAAATATATTTCTGATATTATTCCTAATATTATTTATAGTAGGTCTCCTACTCTTTGGAGTATTCCTAATATATATAACAATAAAAGCCCCAAAATTTGATGTTGATAATCTTAACACAAAAGAAATATCAATAATATATGATAAAGATGGTAAAGAAATCACAAGACTTGGTGATGAAAAGCGTGAAAAAGTATCATATGACCAGTTGCCAGAAGTACTTGTAGATGCAATAGTATCAACAGAAGACTCAAGATTCTTTGAACATAACGGATTTGATGCTCCTCGTTTTGCAAAAGCAGCAGTTGGACAATTAATGGGAAGATCAAATGCAGGTGGTGCATCTACCCTTTCAATGCAAGTTGTTAAAAACTCATTCACATCAACAACAAGTAGAGGTGTTGAAGGAATAATAAGAAAATTTACAGATATCTACCTAGCAGTATTTAAACTTGAAAAGAAATATTCAAAAGAAGAAATAATAGAATTTTATGTAAATAACCATGCATTAGGTGGAATGATATACGGTGTTGAAGAAGCATCAAAAGCATACTTTAATAAAGATGTAAGCGATTTAAACTTAAGTGAAGCCGCAATAATTGCAGGAATGTTTAAATCCCCTAACAACTATAGACCAACAGTATATCCAGAAAATGCAGCAGCAAGAAGAAAAACAGTACTATACCTAATGAGAAGACACGGATATATAACAAAAGAAGAAGAACGTGAAGCAAATAACGTTCCAGTAGAATCACTTACAAAAGGAGCAACAGGAGGAACATCAAGAGAAGGTGGAGAATATCAAGACTATATCGATACAGTAGTTGAAGAGATGCAAGATAAATATGACATTAACCCTAAAGAAACAAGTGTAAAAATATATACAAACCTTGATAGAGCTAAACAACAAGTAGTAAACGATGTAGAAAGTGGAAAGACATATAAGTGGAAAGATGATAAAGTACAAACAGGTGTTACAGTACTTGATTCTGCAACAGGAAAAGTACTAGCAATAGGAGCAGGAAGAAATAGAAATGCTGGAGATTCAATATATGCAACACAAGCATATAGACAGATAGGATCAACTGCAAAGCCATTATTTGATTATGGTCCTGGAATAGAATATAATCACTGGTCAACATATGGATATGAGGAAAATGACGATGGAGTATATCACCTATTTGATGATGCACCATATCAGTATTCAGATGGAACACCAATAAGCAACTGGGATAACGGATACTATGGTTCACTAACACTTAGAAAAGCATTATCAGCATCACGTAATATACCAGCATTAAAAGCATTCCAAAAAGTAGATAATAATAAGATAAAAGAATTTGTAACAAGCCTAGGAATTACACCAGAAATATGCTTTTCATCAAATGGTAATACATACTCATATAATAAAGAAAAAGACTTATGTATAAACGATGATAACGAAAAAGATACAAAGAAACCAAGTAAAATACATGAGGCACATGCAATTGGAGCATTTAACCCAGGTGCTACTCCACTACAAATGGCAGGAGCATATGCAGCATTCTCAAATGGTGGATATTATAATGAACCATATACAGTAGACCACTTTGTATATAGACAAACAGGAGAAACTGTAAAACATAAATCCGATAGAAAAAAAGTAATGAGTGATTCAACAGCATACATGATAGCAAGCGTACTTCAAGATGTACAACTAACAGGTGGTTCAATTCAAAATGTTGCAGCAAAAACAGGAACAACAAACTTTGATGATGTAACAATGAAAAATAGAGGCTTGCCAGCAGATGCAATAAGAGACTCATGGGTAGTAGGATTTACAACAAAAACAGTAATATCAATGTGGTATGGTTATGCCGAAAGAGAAACATCTCAATATGTACTAAGAAATATACCAGCAACAATTGCAAAGGATAAAGAATTTAAAGCTCTAGCAGCAGCATTTGAAAGTAATAAAGAAGAATTTAAAATGCCAGACTCTGTTGTAAGATTAAATATAATTGCAGGTTCTAATCCAGCATATCAAGCACCAGATGGATATACAGGAGCAGTTACATCAGAACTATTCTTAAAAGACCATATGCCAAATGTATCTAATTCCGGATCAAGTGATACAAAACTAGAAAAAGTAACAAACTTAAAAGGAACATATTCAAATGAGAAAGTAACACTTACATGGACAGGAGTTAACGCTCAATCATCTGCATATGGAAAAATAGTATACAATGTATACAGAGGAAATACACTTCTAAAGATAGTAGATGGAACAACATATACAGATGAAAATCCAGGAACAGGTACAATAAAATATAAAGTAGTAGCAACATATGAAAGTTATAGTGCCCTAGCATCAGATGGAGCTGAAACATCAGTCGATGCAAAAGAAGAAACAAAGCAAATATCATACACAGTAAGATATGTATGTGATGGAACAACAATAAAAACAGTTACAAGAACAGCATCAGTAAAAGGAAACGAAAAAGCACCAGTTTCTGCATCAAGCTTACTTCCAAATGGAATAACAAGTACAACATGTGATACATCAGCATCAAATGCAATATTAAGTGCAAACTCAGCAGGAAATGGTGATACAATAACAATCACATTAAAGAAAAATGAATCAACAGATTCTGGAACATCTGGAACAACTCCAGTACCTGCACAATAAAATTTGACAAGGTGAATTGAATCACCTTGTTTTTTTATACAAAAAAACTGTTGATATCCTAATCAAACAGTCTAAATATACTATAAAGCCTTTGAAGATTTTAAATTTGCAGCTGTCTTATTAACTTTAGCAATACTATTAATAAAATCATTTTTAAAAGTATCACTCTTAACAAAATCAGTCTTAATAGGTTTATAACCCTTTCTAACACTCTTTAAAGTATTATAACTTTTATTAACATTATAATCAGAGCCTAATTCAAAAGTAGTTCCAGTAGCTCCAGATGAAATTTCAACACCATTACTCTTTACTTTAATTTCAGCTCTTTCAATACCATATAATGTATAAGGCTCTTCATGAAGACATTTAGGATCATCTAAAACATCTTCAGCTATATCATGTCTTAACTGTATAGAGTTATCACCTCTTAAAGCAATACCTAAATAATTTCTATTGTAACATTGATCTATACAAGAAGTAATCATAATTGTACCACTAGGTAAACCATATTCATTATCTTCATCAAGCATTTCAATACTCCTTGAATTAATTAAACTAGAAAGAAGTGTATCTCTTTCTCCATCATATAATTTAATATTTTTAGTTTTCCCTATTAAAGTAAAAATATTTTCTATTAATTCATTAACAGAATTATCAAGATCACTATTATTCATTCCAAATCCCCCTCATAAATAGTGCCTAGATTATACCACTAAGACAATATTTTGTCAAAAAAGCATCACTTAGTGATGCCCCTTTTTATAATACTTACATATATCATTTAACTTGCATTCACTGCATTTAGGATTACGTGAAGTGCAAACATATCTTCCAAAAAGCACAAGTTGTTTATGCCTAATACCAAGCTTATTCTTATCGAGCTTCTTTGAAAGTTTCTTTTCAACCTCTAAAACACTATCATCTTTACTTGCAAGTCCAAGTCTCTTACTAACCCTATCAACATGAGTATCAACAGCCATAATGGACTCACTATAATATTCTATAAAGAAAACATTAACAGTCTTCCTGCCAACACCAGGCAAAGACTCTAATATTTCCCTATCTTTAGGAACTTTGTCATTATAATTATTATGAAGAATAGAAGAAACACTTATAACATAACTAGCTTTCTTTCTAAAATTACCAAGCGGTCTTAAAATATCCATAACATCATTATAATTAGCACAAGAAAGTTCCTCTAAAGACTTATACTTATTAAAAAGAATATTTGTCACTTTATTAACCATCTTATCAGTTGTTTGAGCACTTAGAAGTATTGCAATTAAAAGTTCATAATCTTTAGTATAATTAAGCATACAAGGTGGATTAGGATAAAGATAATCTATATAATTTTCTATTTGAAGTGTCTTATTCATCTATAGAATCATCCATCCAGTCATAATCAAAAATCTTATCATCATTTTCCTCTTCTTTTTTCCTATAAGATTTTCTATTTTTCTCTACATCACTAGCAGTTTTAATGCCCTTTTTACGCCATTCTAGAAGAATTTTATCAATATACCTTAAGTTGCTAACACCATTAATAATCGCCTCTTTAACAGCCTCTTTTATGACTTCTTCACTGTTACCATCATCAATCCATGCTTTAATAACTTCATATTCAGTTGGAGCAAGTGTTCTACCAAACTCTTTTTGAATAAAATCAAAAATATCAGACTTATTACTCTCTTTACTACTATTAACATCATCTAAAAGCAAAAGGCCATATTTTTCATAAAATAAATCAAGACAAATAACTTCCTCACTAATATTTTTATCATTCTTAACAACTTTATCTTCAAGAACATGTTTAGTACTTAAAGAATCAATAAGAATCATAATATCTTTTTCTGATATACCAAACTCTTCTGAAAAAAGTTTAGGATTCAAAGGAATATTATTACCTTTACTATATAAATACATTAAAAATATAAACTCATTAAGCTCTAATTTTAATTTTTTATAATTTCTAAAAAGATAAAGAGGAATTACAATATTGCCACTTTTAACTATATCCTTAAGCTTATCTTCCATATATCCACCTCATTCCAAAATATATTAACACATTTTCTTGTAATTATCTATCATTTTTCTTTCCTTCTTTGTAAAAGAATAAACACCTATATCAATAAAAGACCATATACTTGCAAAAGAGCTAATATCCTTTATATTCTTTAAATTAGGAATATCCAAAGCATATTCAAGATCTAAGTCAAGTATTAGTTTAATACCATATTTAGGATTAAATTTAAATATCTTATTAAGTTCATCTTTCTTTCTATCATAAGAAATATTCTTAAGTAAATCTTTATTATTTTTAATAGCATCAACTGTATCACTATCTATCTTAAAATTTAGTAAACTCGCAAATCTGATACATCTTAATATTCTTAAAGCATCTTCTTTGAATTTAACATCAGGATTACCAACACACTTTACAATATGATTATTTAAATCATGAACTCCATTAAAAGGATCAATTAACTTTTTATCTTTATCCATATATATACAATTGATAGTAAAATCACGTCTTTTTGCATCTTCTTCTAATGTATTAACAAAACTAATACTACTAGGCCATCTATTATTTACATAATTTGCATCTTTTCTAAAAGTTGTTATTTCATACTTATTACCATTATAATTAACCACACTAACACCATATTTATTTGAAGCAGCAAAAGAAAACATACACTTAATATCATCTGGTCTAGCATTAGTTGAAATATCAACATCACTGCTTTTTCTTCCAAGAAGATAGTCTCTTACAAAGCCACCAACGATATAAGCTTGAAAGCCATTACCATCAATAATATTTAAAATTTTTAAAGCATCATCTAACATAAATTATCCCCGAACAAAAGTAATTAATAAATAAATTTATTAATCACTTAGAAGTCCTCACGGACTTCTTTTTCCACTTCATAGAACCCTAACGGTTTCTCCATAGACCAGTACCGGATAGTCGCTACCCTTTTAATTTTGTAATTAATAATTTTATTTTACTAATTCTAAATGTTCTTTATAATATTTCTC